>JABHZL010000080.1 GCA_018656645.1 Phycisphaerae bacterium | reverse complement strand
TCCAAACTGATCTCCAACATGCGCCGAAACACATGGTTTGATTCCACCAGAACCAACTGAAATCAAAATGAGCCCAATTGCCAAGACTATACCAGGAGACAAATTAATCCACTCTGTCGATCCCATCATGGCAAGCACACCGTGGCCTGCACAGTACACCGTGCTCAAAATCATAATCGTGAGATATTTTCCAAGAACAATATCAGCTAGCAATGCACCTAAAATTGGGAAGAAGTACACAGCTGTTGTAAAAAGGTGGTAGTTTTCCATTGCAGCTGGCTTCGACATTGCTTCACTTCCCGAACCGGGCAACATGAATAAATATTGTGTCATGAAAATGACAAGGATCCCCTTCATACCATAAAAACTAAACCGTTCCGCTGCTTCGTTCCCAATAATGTATGGGATACCCTTTGGCATACTTGTGGATGGAACTGGCGCACTTAAATATTTTTCAGACATACTTCTACCTTTTCTTTGAATACTTTATGTATCTTTTTTGACAAATCTCATTCGTTTGGTGTCTTTAACAATTCCTGGAAATTCTAATACTTGGCTGTGCATCGCAACGTAAACCCCAGGAGATAGCAATTGCACAACAGCAAATGACTCTGCAAGATTTTGTAACGAATCAGTATTTCGCATAATCCACGGACGCATTGCGCCTGTCAAAATGCATGGGATTTTTAGTTCTGGATACAACTTTGAAATGCACTCCCCCGTTTCAGACAAGGTGTCTGTTCCATGCACAACAATTACTCCATCATGCGTTTCTTCGCATTCTGAAACTGCTTGGGCAATTTGTTTGTGATCTTGGTCGGACATATCTCGGCTATCTTTATTCATGAGAGAAATTCGGTCAATCTGCAACCCTTCAAGTTGCAAGCGATCAATCATCATGTCAAGAACCGTGAGGCCATTACTTAGAATGCCTTCTGCCTCATCGTAGGTTTTTTCGATAGTCCCACCAGTAGAGATGATCGCTAATGTAAAAAGTTTCTCGGTCATTTTGATTGTATTGAGATAGTACAAGGTACTTGTTTTGTTTCAGCTGCAAGGCAACTTTCTGAATTGCAAGCTTGCCAAGTCACCATTATTTTGGCCGAATTTGTTGAAGTTGCTGTTACCGTAATTGGTATTTCTACAATACCACCAAAGACTTGCACTGACTCCCCTGCAGATATGAGTGCTTCTGAATGAGGCCAATTAACCGAAATCGAAACTCCATCACCAAGTACATCAATGTTCAAGGGGATGGCATATTCTGACTGGGGTTTATTTGCATTCACGTGCCAACCTTTTGCCATTTGAAGCTTCAGGATGATTGTCTTGCTCTCGCCAATTCTTAGCGAGAGAGACTTCGCAGAACAACTCATTTTAACAGGGGATGGATTCTCAATCGATACTTCAAACTCTTCATTGAACTGCTCAGGATGTGCTTCAAGCAATCGATGCAACGCCGAAGTAGCAACAACTACAGATGTTGGTGATTGTTGCATGATGCCACTTTCAACTTTCAACAATTCAAGTGCATCATCAAGATACGATTGTTCCTCTGTCAATTGTGAAAGGGTGACAGTTGCATCGAACATCATAGAAGTTGCAGCAGGAACTGCACCATCGTAAAAAGCCCTTGTGCGAACAAACAAGTCGGATTGGTTTTCTTCAGTGTCGTACCACCCTTCTTCTTTCACATAAAAACGTAACTTTGCTTGGGCATAGAGTTCTTTTGCCATTGCCAGTGTAGATTGATCACCACTTGCTATATATAGAGATAGAAGACCGCGAATCATTGCGGCATAATCTTCAAGAAAGCCTGCGTTTCCCTTGACACCGTTTCGCCAAGTTCTCAACAATCTACCATCTGAGGACCGCATTTCTTTGTTAACAAATTCAGTTGCTTCTTTTGCTCGTGCAATCCAAGTTGGTTCATTCAGCACACGACCAGCATCTGCAAGACCACCGATCATCAAGCCATTCCAAGAAGTAATCACCTTGTCATCAGTTGTGGGCTGATCACGCGTTGCTCTAACTTCTAACATTGCAGCATTGATTCGGGCAAGTTTAGTTTCAAACTCATCTCGAGACAATCCGTGATTTCTTGCTAGTTTCGATGGATGATCGACGAGATACAAAACACTTGTTTTTGGAACTTCGGGATGATGTGGATCTTGGAAGTTTGTGCCTTGGTCAACACCGTACACGGAGAGTGTAAAATCGATATCGTTTTCCATCCCTGCTTCAGTGAGTGCATCACGCAGTTCATTTTCACGCCACAAATATGTTTCTCCTTCAAGGTGGTTTGTCTCAGCATCTTGGGCAGATAAAAAGCCGCCTTCTGGAGAATTCATTTCACGATCAACATAAGCAACGATTTCTCGCATGATGTTCGCGTACGTTTCATCTTCTGTTAGTTCGTAAGCACGAGCGTAAGTTGAAAGAAGTTGTCCATTGTCATACAGCATTTTTTCAAAGTGAGGGACAAGCCACTTCTCGTCTGTACTGTATCTGTGAAAACCACCCCCCACTTGATCATACATTCCACCAAGAAGCATTCCGTCGAGCGCTTTTTTTACCGCTTTGCGAACTTGTGGGATATCCCAACCAGTAACCATGAGAAAATCTATGTAAATCGGCATTGGGAATTTCGGTGAGGTTGCAAAACCTCCATGTTTTTTGTCTTCTCGTGCGAGCAATGATGATATGCCTTCTTGAACAGTTTTTGAATTAACGTTTGCTGTTTCTGGAGCAGCAGTTAATCTGCTCACGACAGCATTTGCAACTGCGTTTGCTTGCTTATCCACAGCTTCGCGATTGTTCTCAAAATTTTGAGACATAAATGTAAGGATGCTCATGAAACCTTTACGAGTTCCCCGATCCTCTTTAGGGAAGTACGTTCCAGCATAAAAAGGTTTGAGTTCGTTTGGCTCGAGAAATACTGACATTGGCCATCCACCATGACCATTGTTCATCATTTGTGTTGCAGCCATGTAAATCTCATCTACGTCAGGGCGTTCCTCTCGATCAACTTTAATTGCGATGTAGTGTTCGTTGAGAATATCTGCTACTTCTTGATCTTCAAAACTCTCCCGTTCCATGACATGGCACCAATAACAGGTGGAATAGCCTATGCTCATGAAGATTGGTTTATTTTGTTCACGAGCAGCAGCAAATGCTTCCTCGCTCCATGGCCACCAGTGCACAGGGTTTTGTGCATGTTGCAGCAGATACGGACTTGTAGTTTCACCAAGCCTATTACGACCTTCACTTTTGCTAGGCGGTGTCTGATCTTGGCACGCTGCTGCTTGTTCTTGATTCGCCATAATTATGCCTATCCCTGCGACCATCACGATGGCCACCCTCTTTACACTCTGTCTCAACATCACTGCATTCTATCAGGCAAGTCAGATACCCACGGGCTGAGGGTGCAATATGTATGATTCTGAACTAGTAGCAAAGGTCAATTTATTTACTCGCAGTCTGATGAAATACAATGGTTACGTATTCCCAATGACGATAAGAGAATGCCTATATGACAATAAACCCACAAATCATCATTCCGGTTGTAACAGCACTCACTGCACTCATTCTTCTCGTTGCTGGCGGCCGTCTTTTAAAACCAGCGGTGGGCCTTGCTGGAGGTCTTTTCGGAGCTGGTTGTGGGCTACTGCTCGCTCCAAGCCTATCTATAGATGTATCTCCGCTCATTATTGCCTTGATCACAGGCATAATCGCAGCAGTGATCGCAGTTGGAGTTGCTAAATTTGCAATTTTGCTCATTCTTGCTGTAGGTTTAGCAATCGCAACGCCTGTTGTCACTTGGCATGCTGCAGGTCTAGATGATGGTAAGGAAGTAGTCTCAGATGTCATAGAAGCAGCAAGTGCTGAAACACCACCTGAAAACCCGACGACTGAGCCCGTGAAAGAACCAACAGAGAGCACACTTCCAGATATATCCGCAACAAATGCAATGGGGTTTGCTTTTAGCATGCTTACAGAACACGCAGGCGAAGCTGTTCGTTCAGGTATCAAACGCGCCAACGCTGCGTGGGATGTCATCCCTGCAGGCCCGAGACTCATGCTTGTCGGAGCAGCGATTGCTGGGCTTTTACTAGGGTTACTTCTTGCTACGTTTATGCCCCACCTTGCTGCCTCAGTTGTCACATCGAGCATAGGCAGTGTGCTTCTCATTGAAGCGTTAAGAAACGGCGCAACAATCATATGGTCGCAAACAGCATTTGCTGATATTTCACCTGACTTCCTACTGTTGTTATACGCGGGGCTTGCCTTAGCTGGGCTCGGACTACAACTTACTCTCTTTCGTCGTCCACCTCAAGAGAAGGCAAAGACATAGCAAGTTCTGATTCGGGCAGTGTTATTGCTTCTTTTGCATCCACCATCACTCCCTCAAGTACCAATGGTCCTGCGATAGAAATACAAGCTCCTACAACAGCAACTGCAAGTGGCCATCGCAAAGTAACTTTTGTTCGCTCGCCGTGATTATGGGGATTTGAAAGTAGTGAAAGCCCTATCAATCGCAAGTAATACCATGCACTGATTGCACTACTTACAGCAGCAACGATGATGAGGGAAATTTGACCAGCCGCAATACCCGCGGCGAACAGTAGCAACTTACCCCAGAAACCAAAGAGAGGTGGGATACCAAGAAGGGAACCAGATGCAACTGACATAGAAGCTGCAGCGAGCGGGCTTGTTGTGTAAAGCCCTGCAATATCTTCCAACGAGTCAACTCGTTTTCCACCTCTAGACAAACTTGCAAGTGTCGCAAACGCTGCGGTGTTCGTTATTCCGTAAATGAAAAGGTAAACAAGAACCGCTGGCAAGCCAAGTTCCGGACCTGCTATCACACCAATCAACATATAACCACTGTGTGCGATTGAACTATATCCAAGCATTCGTTTCACAGATCGTTGTAACAGTGCACCTATGTTTCCAAGAATCATCGTGAGAACTGCAACAACCCACAATGCCATCTCAATTGCTGGTGGTAAACCATCTTCCCAGCCAACTGTTGAAAGCAACAAAATGATGGCAATCATTCCAGCAGTCTTCGGTACAAATGCCAAGAAGGCCGTTACAGCTGATGCAGCACCCTGGTATACATCTGGAGCATACAAGTGCATAGGTGCAGCAGCAATTTTGTATAAAAGTCCAAAAATAGCAAGCAACATTCCAACTTGCGCAATAACTAAAAGTCCACCATTATTTTGCTGGGCTGAAAAGGCCTCAGTTATTTCTTGTAAAACTAGCGTGCCCGTAGAAACATACAACAAAGCAAAACCATACAACATGAGAGCTGCAGAAAGTGCACCAAGGAAAAAATATTTCATTGCTGCTTCTTGTGCTGTTTTTGACCATCGGCTGATCGCTACCATCACGTAAGTAGGGAGAGAAACAAGTTCAAGTGCGAGGAACAACCAAATTAAATCGCGAGCTTCACAAATCAACATCACGCCCGTAAGGCTCAAAAGTAATAAGGCGTGAAATTCACCTGAATTTGCACGCAAAGGATCAAATCTGTCTTTGCCTGCACCGATGGCGCGTTCATACCCTCGGTCAATCAAACCACCACTCGTAGCCACAAGTAAGAGCCCAACGAACGCAGCCATCATCTTGATGTATTTACCAAGGCCTGGAAGCATAGTCTCTGGATGTGTATAGTCGGTTTGCCCATAGACGTAAGGAACAGAAAACAAAGCTATCACTAAGAAAATGCTAGCGATAAAACCAACTCGCTTACGAATAGGTGCAAATGTTGAAATCCCACCAATAGCACAAACCATTGCACCTGCAAGCAGAATGAATTCAGGAATTAAAAACCAGAGTCGATCAAGCATGATGATCCTCCTTGTCAGGAGTTTCTGATTCGGGAACTTTCAGCATAATACTTTCGGAATGCTGTTGTTCAACATGTTCTTTAACACGTTTCGGATACGGAGAAAGAACTTTTTCTACCGAACCTCGCATCGCATCAGTGAGAACCGTTGGTTGCACACCAATCCAAATACATAATGCGGCAAGTGGAGCGAGGACGCCAATTTCTCGTAATGACAAATCAACAGGAAGTGAACCACGATCAGTTGTGTCAGGTTCTTTGAGGGTACCGAACACAACCTTGCCTACCATTATTAACAAGTACATTGCAGCAAGCACCATGCCTATCGCAGCGACAGCTGCATATTGTGGCCCAAGAACACCCGGCCACTGCTGGGCATCTGTGGATGACACGAACGTGCCAAGCAAGCACATGAACTCACTGACAAATCCATTCAAACCAGGAAGTCCAACACTTGCTAGCACAAAGAAAACCATAAAGACCGACCAAACTGGCATTCTTTTCGCCAAACCACCAATCATGTTCATGTCTCGTGTGTGATATCGCTCGTACATCATGCCAATCAAAAAGAAGAGTGCGCCAGTTGAAAGACCATGGTTGATCATGTAGAGAACTGCACCTTCTAAACCAATTGGATTAAGTGCAACAAGTCCAAGCACGCAAAAACCAAGGTGACTTACAGAAGAATATGCCACCAATTTTTTAACATCATCTTGAACCCAGCAAATAAGCGCAGCATACAAAATGCCAATGATGCCTAAAATTGCAATCGAAGGCGCCCACGCAACAACTGCTTCGGGAACCATCGGTAGCACGAATCTATATACACCAAACGTTCCAAGTTTAAGCAAGACACCTGCAAGAATAACTGAACCAGCAGTTGGGGCTTCGGTATGTGCAAGAGGCAACCAAGTGTGGACTGGAAAGACAGGAATTTTGACGGCGAAGCCTGCTAGAAGTGCAAGCAAAATCCAACCTTGTTCTGTGGCAGACAATTTCGTTGATGCGTAAATAGCTAGATCGTGAATTGCGAAGGACCAACCGCCCGCACCAGTTTGAGCATTTTGCCAAGCAACATAGACGAACCCTGCAAGCATAAAGAGTGATCCTGCGAACGTATAGATAAAGAATTTCACACTTGCATGTGCTCTATTTTTGCCACCATAAATTGCGATCAAAAAGAACATGGGAACAAGTGTTAACTCAAAACTCACATAAAACAGAATGAGATCTTGTGCGAGGAATACTCCGAGCATTGCAGTTTCAAGAATCAACAGCCATGCGTAATACTCTTTTCGCCGTGAGGTGATTGCATTAAACGAACCCCATACGCAAAGAGGCGTGAGCAAGGTTGTCAATAAAACGAGCATCATGGCAACAGAATCTGCACCTAAATCTAGTGTTAAACCCATTGAATTAATCCAAGAGGTTTCAGACCGCAGACCAGTACCCATGCTCCCCCACTGCTCAAATTGGACTGACATTAAAATACTAATAACGAATACGAATAGTGAAACGCCGAGTGAAATCCACTTAGACAGTTCTGCTTTTGTAAGAAAAATTGCAGCAGCGCCAATAAGCGGAATCAATAGTAATAGCCAAGGAGTCATGGAGTCGCTCCAATCATTGTTGATTGAAGAAACGACATAATTTCAGGCATAAACATCATCAAAAGAATCACCAAAGCTGCTCCGCCGATCATTGAGACAGCGTAACTTTGTACTGCCCCATTGTGTAGTGGAGAAAACCATTTCGCTATTGCACGTGGAGTACCTGCTATTCCGTTTACCAACAATCCATCGATTATCCCTCGATCAATCAAGGCGAATAATTTTCCAAGAATCCAAAGCGGTGTTCGTATTACTGCAATGTAAAACTCATCTACGTACCATTTATTTTCCATTGCAATTGGTAGCCAACGTGTGAAACGTGATGCCAAAAGTTTGTTTCGTAAGGAGTCCGCTGCTTTTCGCCTTGCAAGATGAAAGAAAAACGCAAACCCTAGTCCAATCATACCCACGACACCCGAGATGTAATACATCGCTTTATGTGGATCCATTCCAAGAATTGAACCGTGTGTCGCATGATCTTGATCAACAACAGCGTTTGCAACACCTTCATGTGCTGTCGCATGTTCTCCATCGACTACAGCGACTACAGCGTTAGGAACACCTCCTCGTGCTGGGGAATCATGTACCATTTCAGCTACCCATCCACCGTTTATACCTTTGGTTTCGTTATCCATAAAATATGGAAGAGCTGCAATAATCGCACCCGATGCAATTGCAATCAGAACAAAGTTAATCGCAACCCTAGGAGGGTGTGGGTGGAAGGAGGATGGGTCGTCACCATGTAATTCGTCACCCGGTTCATAATATTCAGGACCACAACAAACTCTAAACCAAACTCGGAACGTGTAATACGCAGTTAACCCAGCAGTAAAAATTGCAAGCCAACCTAAAATTTCAAAACCCGAGCCTTGTGTCACAAAGGCTTCTGCAAGAATTGCATCTTTTGAAAAATACCCACTTGTAAATGGGAACCCTGCCAAGCAGAGACAGCCAACAAGCATGGTGTAACTTACAATTTTCCACCCTCGCATCTTACGAAGGCCGGAAAGTTTTCTTAAATCAAGTTGCCCAGCAAAACCGTGCATAATCGCACCGCATGTTAGGAACAATACTGCTTTGAAGAACGCGTGTGTAAAGACATGGTATGCCGCACCATAACTTGAAAGCACACCAAGTCCGAGGAACATGTATCCAAGTTGAGAAACTGTTGAATACGCCATAATTCTTTTGATGTCGTACTGCGCCATTCCAATAGTCGCTGCAAACAATGCAGTCAACCCACCAACCCATGCAACTATTGGGAGTGCGTAGTCATCAAGTTGAAATAGTGGATACGTTCTAGCAATTAAGTAGACGCCAGCCGTAACCATTGTCGCAGCATGAATCAAAGCAGAGACAGGGGTTGGGCCTTCCATCGCATCAGGCAACCACACGTAAAGAGGTAATTGTGCCGATTTACCAAACGCAGCAAGCATCAGTAAATAAGGGATTGCGTGAACTGTCCAGCCTCCAAATGCTGAAAACGTCGCTGCATCATTATTATGCGCTGCAAGTGCTGTTGAAATACCGTCGTATTGAATCGTGCCAAAAGTTGACCAAATGAGATAGATCGCTAGTGCTAAACCAAGGTCACCTATTCGATTCACAATAAATGCTTTTTTTGCAGCAGCAACTGCAGCAGGTCGTTGATAAAAATATCCAATCAGCCAGTACGAGGCAAAACCAACACCTTCCCAACCAAGATAAAGCATCAGTAAGTTGTCGCCCATGACAAGACAACTCATTGCAAATAGGAACACACTCACGCCTGCAAAAAAGCGTGCGTATCCTTTGCCAACATCATGCTCCATGTACTCAGAAGCATAAACTGCGATGAGTGTGCCAAGGCCAGTAACAAAGAGCATCCAAAGAAGGGTGAGTTTGTCAATATATAGTGCAAAATCTGAAATGAATGATCCACCATTCCAATGGACGTGTATCCATTCAAAGATGTGAATGACTTCTGCTCCTTCGTAACCAAAATACAACATCAGCGTCAAAACAAAAGAGGTTGCAAGTGAAATTACAGTGATGATTGCAGGCGCTTTTGTTTTCACTTTGAGTGCTGCACACAAGCCACAAAGTACAAGCGAGATCAAAGGCATCCATAAAATAAATTGTGCCCAAGTAGGTGCGACGATATCGACCAATTGATCGATTTGTCCAGCGGGCGTAGCAATGATGGATTGCATAATGGAGATCATTCGGCAAGTTCTCCATATGCATCGGGATCAAGTGTATCGCGTTGCCGATGCATGAAGACTACAAGTGCAAGAGCAAGCGCTGCTTCAGCTGCGGCTACTGTCAAAATAAAGATTACCATGACTTGCCCTGAGTAATCGAGGTAATACCGACCAGCAGCAACAAAAGCGATCGCTGCACCTTGGAACATCAATTCAGTGCAAAGAAACATGACGATCAAGTTGCGGCGTACAAGAAAACCGACGACTCCAATCACAAGCAAGATCCCACTCACCACGAGATAACTTGCCAATGTTGCTGCACCAAACGAAGCGAGCATCATGATGCCTTCTCCTCGTTTGTTGATAGGACATTACGTTTTTCACGGTCTCCAATTTCAATCGCTTTACGAGCAAGTACCGCTGCCCCGAGCATAGCCATAAGCAATATCACACCTGCAAGTTCTAGACTGACAGGAAAATCGTTTACAAGTGACCACCCTACCGATTGTGTATTTGTAGGAGCCATCGACACGTCAAGGTCAAGCCGAACGTTTTCTGCAGATAGAACATAAGCAACATCCTGATCAAATTGAATTGCATTTCCTTGCTCAGTTTTTTGAGGAGGCCACGCAAACGTTTCATCAAGTTCTAAAATTGAAGCTTCAAACTGTTTAGGAAGTTGCTCAAGTGTATGCCAAGCTACTGTGTTATTTGGTCTAGGAGGAAGATCGCTTGTTCCATGCAAAACAGTACCTGTAACAATGCATAACAATAAAAAACCGACGCCAACTGCTGCGGCAGGCTCACGTGGAATTTTATCGTAATACTCCATCGTTTCTGGTTCGTTTGGATCGGGTGCTTGGTTTGCCAACATGAGTACAAACATGTAAGTAATAAGAATGGCACCTGCGTAGACGATAATGAGAGCAAACGCCATGAACTCTGCTTCAAGGAGAAGCAATAAACCTGCAGATGCGATGACAACCAAAATAAAGTGTAAAGCACAATAAATAGGTCGCTCGTGTGAGATCATCCTGACAGCTGCAGCGATAACTGCAAGGCTAAAAATAATAAAAAACGGCGTTGCGGCATCACCTTCAAGTGAAGATAAGTAGCCGGCAATAATTCCAAGTAACCACCCTGCTGCTGCAACTGTTGCAACAATTGCACCAATGCGAAATGTGATTGCAGATGGTCGAATCGCCGCGTACAGGGCAAGAGCCAAAACGAGGCAGGCTAGATAAGGGAGGACTGGATCCATGTACGCGTATCGAACCTTTTTGGGTGAGGGTGCGGGTAAATCAAAGCCACCAATTAGCGGTGTGAAGTGTGGCAGAATAGACCGAAAACCGCCTTTTTGCAACCACTTTACGCTTATTTCACGTGATCACTTTCCCCTCGATTCGGCGTTTCTCAAATAGTGGCTCTTGGCGTTTTTTTGTGTAATGCTAAAAAAAATTTCTCAGAAAAGCTTTGCCTTAATAGCAGCATCTTTAGCCTTATCGAGGCATTTATGGGGTCTGCCCACGTGTCTGACCCCGTCAGTGATGTGTGTGTGTAGAATGCAATGCGTGCATGACTCGTTGAAAAAGCGAATACCTAACTTTGTGACAGTTTTGCGAATTTTCATCGCCGCGGCATTCTTTGCAACACTGAGTGGATTTCGGTATCCAGGGCAAGGAGTGCTCTTTGGAAATATAGCAATCGCGCTTTTTGTGATTGCCGCAACTACTGATTTCATAGATGGTTACCTCGCACGAAAATGGGATGCAGAATCAATGTTTGGCAGAATCATGGACCCATTCTGCGATAAAGTTCTAGTCCTTGGAGCGTTCATTTTCTATGCCGGTCCTCGCTTTAGCGTCCCAGAATGGATCGCCGAAGATCGGCTCATGACAATGGCGACCGGTGTCTACCCGTGGATGGTTGTCCTGCTCATCGCCCGCGAACTTCTAGTTACAGCAATTCGGGACGTCCTCGAATCTAGAGGCCACAAGGGAGGCGCAAAATGGGCTGGCAAAGTAAAAATGATACTCCAATCATTTGCCGTCCCACTTGTCCTACTCCTTGTGGTTAATTGTAGGCCTGATAAACATGAAAGCGTGATGACCCTTATCAACGTCCTGATCTGGCTCATGCTTATCGTCACCCTCTGGTCTGGATTACCCTACATCACAGGGCTTCGGCACGTCCTCAGACAAAAACCATCATGATCGATACTTTAAAATTGCTGTGTTGTACAAATGGAGGGCTTGGACTCTTGCCTAAGTCGCCGGGGACTTGGAGCTCACTCAAACCACTTCTTGCCGTTTTAATTCTTGGTCACTTTGGCTCCCCACAGGCACTCACTATTGGCCTCTTACTGCTCGTCGTCGTTATTACATCAATCATCACTATCAAGCTAGCCCCTTGGTACACACAACACTTTGGGCAGAAAGATCCTCCACAAGTTGTCAGCGATGAAGCAGCTGGTCAATCAATCGCATTACTTGGCATGGCATGGCTCCAACCAAACAATCATGTCTCCCCGACTATTTGGATCGGACTTGCAGTCGCTTCATTCATTCTGTTTCGCGTATTTGATATTTGGAAACCTGCGTTCATCGATTCGTCACAAAATCTTCCCGGAGGATGGGGAGTTCTTATGGATGACATTCTTGCAGGAATAATCGCTGGAATACTTGTTGCTATTGGAGCAGTTCTACTTGTTTAATCATTCCAAACTAGAACAGGTTTTCTCGCAGCACCAACTTCGTCTGCCCTTGCAATATCTGAAACGAGTGGCGCATTTTTCACACACGCGATCTCTTGATCAATCTCATTTGCAATTTGCAACATAACATCAACGAATTGGTCAAGCGCATGTTTAGATTCTGTTTCTGTTGGTTCAACCATCAAGCAATCATGGATTGGCCAGTGCATCGTAGGTGGATGGACACCATAATCAATCATGCGTTTGGCAATGTCAATGAGTGTCACTCCTTTGTCGAGCAAGGTCTGTGGAACAGAAACAAATTCATGTGCACAAAACGCTCCCTTTTCTGGAGCAAAGTATGGCATGTCGTACACCTCTTGTAAGCGTACAGCGAGATAATTAGCATTCAATACTGCGGTTTCTGCAACGTGACGCAATCCCTCAGGACCACACGCACTGATGTACGTCCAACATCGCACTAGCACTCCAAACTGTCCAAAAAAACTTCGTACTTTTCCAATTGATTTTTCTCGGTCGCGGTCAAGATAAAAACTCCCGTCATCCGCCATCATGACTTGCGGAACAGGTAGATAAGGAGCAAGTTCTTCGGTCACAGCAATTGGGCCACTTCCTGGACCACCCCCACCGTGTGGAGTACTAAACGTTTTATGCGTGTTGTAATGCATCGCATCAGCACCAAAATCACCGGGTTTCACACGACCAAGCAATGCATTCATGTTCGCGCCATCAAGATAGACTTTCGCGCCAGCGCCATGCACGATCTCAGCCATTTCCTTAATACTAGGATCGAACAATCCTGCAGTACTCGGATTAGTAATCATAAATGCAGCAACGTTTTCTGGTCCAACTTCTGCGATTACTTCTTGGAGATGTTCAAGATCTGTATGACCATCTATTGTGCGTACTTGTTTCACACTCGCTCCACACATGGTGCATGAAGCGGGGTTCGTACCGTGTGCGGTGTCAGGTGCAAGCACAACAGTTCGCTGCGGTTGTCCATGATCTGTAAAGAAAGCCCGAATCACTTTCAACGCAGTAAACTCGCCATGTGCACCTGCTGCTGGTTGCAATGAAACCTCATGCAGTCCTGAAATCTCTTCAAGCATCGTTCGTGTTTCGTACAGCAAACGTAATGCACCCTGAATGCAATCTTCATCTTGCAACGGATGCAAGCAAGAAAATCCCGGCAATGACGCTGCCCATTCATTAATTCGTGGATTATGTTTCATCGTGCACGAACCAAGGGGATAAAAATTGCCGTCTACAGAAAAATTCCTATCAGATAGATGTGTGTAATGTGCCATGACATCATGTTGACCAATGCTAGGCAAAGGCACACCGCTTCCAGCAACGCGATGAGGAACTGGTGTTTCTGGAACATCTAGTGGTGGAAAATCTACGCCATAAGCACCTGCTACATGTTTCTCAAATACAAGTGGTTCTACTGGGCGATCGCCTCGTGAAGGATGGTTTGTCATGTTGACAACTCCTTCAACAAAGAGACAAGTGCGTCCATCTCGTGGCGAGTTCGTTTTTCTGTTACTGCAATGATCAATTCATTTCCCTCAGAAAGTTTTCTCATCCGACGCCCATTGGCTGCAACACCAACGAGAACCCCTCTTTCCTTTCCAGAGTCAACAATATGAGTTACATCTACGGGACAGTTCACAGTAAATTCGTTAAAGAAGTCGCCGTCAAATGTAAGTTCCCAACCATCTATTGCTGTTATTTGCTCCGCTAAGTAATGTGCTTTATGCCAGCAATGACTTGCTACTTCGGTAAGACCTTCCCTGCCAACAGTTGTCATAAACATCGATGCACGCAATGCTATAAGTCCTTGGTTTGTGCAAACGTTACTTGTTGCTTTTGCTCCACGAATATGCTGTTCGCGTGTCTGCAATGTCAAACAAAAAACTCTCCGCCCATCCTCATCTTTAGTCATTCCAACGAGACGGCCGGGCATTTTTCGTACAAACTTTTCTTTCGCAGCAAGCAAGCCTAAGTATGGTCCACCGAAATTCAGCGCATTCCCAAGTGGTTGTCCTTCTCCGGCAGCGAGATCCGCGCCGCATTCGCCAGGAGTTTTGAGCAGCCCGCAAGCAATTGGATTAAAAACGGCAACTGCAAGTGTTTTTGCATCTTCATGGGTAACTTCAAAACAGCCATCCCAATCTTCAATCTGACCCCAAATGTTGGGTGACTGCACGATCACTGCTGCAATATCATCCGACATTTCTTCCCGTACTGTTTCAGGTAACACCTTGCCATTTGTTGCTGTAAGCATTGTGATGTTCACGTGTAAGTCAGCAAGACAGGTTCGAAGTACTGCAAGATATTCAGGGTGCATCGTTGAAGCAACGAGCACAGTGTGGCGGCGAGTCGTATTCACCGCGAGTATCGCAGCTTCAGCAACAGCAGTCGCCCCGTCATACAAACTCGAGTTTGCAATTTCCAACCCTGTCACTTGAGCTATTTGTGTTTGAAATTCAAAGAATGCCTGCAACGTTCCTTGCGATGCTTCAGCTTGGTACGGTGTGTAAGAAGTTAAAAACTCTCCTCGGCTAATCAACTGGTCGATCAAAGCGGGATAAAAGTGATCGTACGCACCACAACCCATAAAACACACCATGTTGTGAGCGCCAACATTGTGCGATGCCATCTCAGTAAGCGAACGCTGCAGTTCCAATTCAGACTGCGGAGGAGATAGATCAAGCCCCTCTTGACAGCGAATAGACTCTGGAATCACATCGAATAATCTATCCACATGGTCTATGCCAATTATAGAGAGCATTTCTTCGTGTTGGGCATCAGTTATTTGCGTGTAATCCATAAGTAATCTTGTTCTAAGTGTTGGAAGTGTATCGCAGGTTGGTACTATATTCAGACTATGTTTACTCCAATTATCACAACTTTTTTCATTCTCTCTTCGGTGGCAGCACCTTCTGGATCAACTGTTGAAGGACCTCGATCTGTTCGCAGTTTTAGCCCTGATAGCCTCGCCTCAGATGATGCACTCAGGACGTATCTTGAAAACGCTGGGCCGATTGCAATTGAATTTTTCGAACATGCTTCCTTCCTTACCAATCCATGGTTAGCAGGACGTGCGCCTGGGAGTGATGGTTCAACAATCGCTGGTCAATACATTACATGGAACTTAGAACAAAATGGTCTTGAACCGGCATTTGGTGATTCATGGTATCAACCATTCGACTTTGACATTGAAGGCGATGCACCAACTGTCACACATGCACTGGTGCAACACAATGGAAACACGCTCGAACAAAGTGTTGATTATGTCGTTCTTGGAAATAGTGGGAATGGTTCCCTCACTGCACCTGTAACGTTTGTTGGCTACGCAATCGAAAACGGCAATGACGATTATTCAAGCTTTGACGATGACACAGATCTCACTGGACAGATTGCATTGATGTTGCGATACGAACCACTAGACCAAGAAGGCGTGAGCCTTTGGTCAGGTCGTCGCTTTGGACCAAAGAGTGCGATCAGAGATAAAATGCAAGCAGTCGTTGACCGTGGAGCTGCAGGTGTTATTCTTGTAAACCCCCCAAACTGTCGAGACGGTCGCCGTGGACTCGAAACAATGCGATCCAATCGTTTTGGCTCAACGAATATCCCCGTCGTTCAGTTTTCTCACGCTGCTGCAAGCAATCTTCTCGGTGGGTTAAAGAAACTCGAAGATTTTCAGAGTAATGCTGATACCGGAAGTGTAACTACAGTTCCCCTAGATGCAGATCTCACCCTTGAAACTGCTGTTGAAACAACAGGTATGCACGCACAAAATGTTGGCGGCATTCTTCAAGGCAGAGGCGAGCTCGCCAAGGAATGGGTTGTGATTGGTGGGCATTACGATCACCTTGGTTTTGGGTACACGGGCACTTCATCAAGAGGCGAACTCCATGTTGGAGCTGATGACAACGCATCTGGGACAGCGGCTGTGCTAGTACTCGCTGGTCAACTTGCAAAAGCATATGCAAACAATGACGACACATCACTTCGCTCTGTATTGTTTCTACTTTTCGATGCAGAAGAGGCAGGACTCTACGGATCGGATGCATTCGTTGATGACCCAATCATGGATTTAGCTGACATCAATGTCATGATCAATATCGACATGGTTGGAAGACTTCGTGATAACAACCTATCAATCTCTGGCACTGGAACAGCGACTGAATTCGAGGAACTTGTTCCGAAACTCGTTGAGAACACATCGATGACAGCAAGTTTAACAACTGGTGGGACAGGACCTTCTGATCACACCAACTTTTACATCAATGATATCCCCGTTCTGTTTTTCTTTACGGGACTAAGTGATGAATACCACACACCACAAGATCGCCTGCATACGTTGAATCCTGCTGGTGCAGCAAAGGTGATTGCACTTGTACGTACGTTTGCAGATAACCTTGTTGACGAACCAAAAGTACATTTCACCACCAACACAAAAACAAAATCAAATCGAGCTACAACAATGTCTTCACCAGTTCGTCTTGGTGTACACCCTTCGTACACCGAACAACTTGAAACAGGAATCCTGTTGACAGGAGTCAGTGAAGGCACATGCGCTGAAGAAGCAGGCTTACAGGCAGATGACGTGTTACTTGCTTGGGACGAAATTGAACTAACTGGTGGACGCAAACTCATGGAATTACTCAAAGAATCTGCTCCGGGCGATGTCGTCACATTCACAGTCCGCCGCGACGATGAAAATATTTTCGTTGAAGTA
>JABHZL010000091.1 GCA_018656645.1 Phycisphaerae bacterium | reverse complement strand
TAGATCAGTTTTGCCAATAAACTGGGGGATAGAAAACGAGAATGATACCGCTTTTAGCACTTGATTTCGGCGTTTTTACGAGCATAAAACCACCAATTTACGACCAAACAAGTCAAGTAGTAGCCCGCAAAGCCGTAAAGGGCGTATTGCGGGGTTCCTGCCTTGATTTGGATGCCAAAGATTCGTGGAATCATAAACGCACCATAGGCTGCAATTGCTGATGTCCATCCAAGAACGGGACCACGTTTATCGCGTTCGAAGATCACTCCGATCATTCTAAAGGTAGATCCGTTGCCAATTCCTGTCATTGCAAAGAGCAAAATAAAGAGGAACAAGAACGGCATAAAGAATTGTTCTGGGTTATCCGATTCCATTGCAAGTGATACATAGTAACCTGCGCCAACCGTTGCACCAATCATGATAATTGTGCTCCATTGCGTCACAATTGCTCCACCAACTTTATCAGAAATCCAACCGCCGACTGGGCGAATCAAAGCGCCAACTCCTGCGCCAATCCATATGTAATTGGATGTTTGAATATCTGATCCTGCTTTGACAAAAACATCGTCAATCAATTTAGGGAACGCACTTGCATACCCAATAAAAGATCCAAATGTCATCACGTACAAGTACGTCATGACCCAGTTATGCTTTTCTTTGAAAATTCCAAATTGATCTTGTAAGTTTTCTTTCGTCTCCTTCGGTGTCAAGAAACGCATGCAAAGCAATGTGATGGGAACTGCAACAATTACTGCGAGGAATGCGCACAATAATTTTACCCAAATGTTTTCTACTTGGAACGTAAAGATAAGTAATAGAATCCCCGCAGTTGCACCTGCAAATCCAAGGATTGTTAACCACAAATATTTAGCGACTGCTACTGGAGTAGAACCACATTTATGGAATGGCATATTGTTCATGAGCAAAAATGCCAACACACAGAAAAATACAAGAATAGGCACCCACACCAATCCAGCATTTGCAATAAACATAGTCGGTGCATCTGCACCTGTACCAATTGGATACCCGCTTCCGCTAAACGTTCCGAAAATCGGAAATGTAATTGCAAACGGAATCAAAAATTGCATCACACTGACACCGAGGTTACCAATGCCTGCGTTCAAACCAAGAGCTAGGCCTTGTAATTTCTTTGGATAAAAGAAACTAATGTTTGACATGGAAGACGCAAACACGCCGCCGCCTACGCCTGAAATTGCCGCCAAAATAATGAATACGTAAAACGGAGTCGTGTGGTCTTGCAAAGCAATACCTGCACCCAGTGCTGGAAGCATCAACAAGAGTGTTGACATGAATTTTACATTCCGCCCACCACAAATTGAAACCATAAACGAGTTTGGAATTCTTAATGTTGCACCAGATAAACCAGCAACAGCAGGAAGAAGGAAGAGCAATGAACGATATGCCCCTTCGCTGTATGTCTGTCCGTTATTCATAAACGTAAAGTCAAAAAAGTTTTCACTACCCACGCTTTCAAAGTGTAGCTTCTGGATGAACTTCGCAATCATGCCCCAATAGATCCAAACAGAGAATCCAAGAAGTAAATTTGGAATTGAAATCCACAGGTTTTTGGTAGCAATTTTTTTGCCAGTAGAGTCCCAAAAACCTTGATCTTCTGGTTCCCATTTGTCTAGTCGTGACATAGAGTGATTCCTTTTAGAAACAATAACAATAGTAGTTAGAGAATGACTTCCGGTTCTTCTTCGGAGTCCATTCTGAGTAAGTGATCAATCGAGAGAGGACCTGATCCTCGCCATACAAACAATGCAAGTGTGATAAATGTGAACAATGTGAATTGGAAGTCAACGTTACTTCCAAGGAGCGTACCATCGGTCGCAATAAGCGCTGAAACAACAACCGCCCCGCCAACAATGATGGCGTTGGCTGCAGCAGCTAGACGAGTTGCAAGACCAATCGCAAGCGCTGACCCACCAACAACATGCGCAAACACAACAGACCAAGCAATCATTGTTTGCCCTTGCCCAAGCTCGTTTGATCCAAGGGTTTGTTCCAACTCCGCCATGTTCATAATGAAGTAGACACCCTTGATCACCAACGCAACACCTAGATACATTCTCAGTACGTCCATTGGGCGAAGGTGTTTCAAGCCTGGGAGAAGATCGTGGACAGATTTGCGATCTTTGCGTTCTTCACGACGTCTTTCCATCGCTGCATCAAATTTCTCTTTTGCATCAGCTTCTTGCTCTGGGCGGAACTTTACAAGTAATGCAAAGAAAGCTGCGCCGCAAACTGCAAAACCAAGAATCAATAACGCTTGTTGATACGACGTGCTTTCAGATCGGACAAGGAATCCAGCTGCAACCGCTCCTGCATTACCTCCAGCACCAACGATGCCTGAAACTGAACCGATAAACTTTTTGTTCACAAAAGGAACGATGGAATACGTTGCACCTTCTGACATCTGAACAAACAAACTAAAGATGATCATCATTGGGATCGCCAATGCAAGAACACGCATTTGAGAGAAGAAAATAAGTGCAATACCTTCAACAAAAAGTGCAATAAAGAGCCACTTCACACGACCTTTCAATCCACCCTTCTTCACAAACCGATCGCTGATAAAACCACCAGTCGATCGAGCAAAGATGTTCATCAAACCAAAGAGACCTGCAACAAGGCCGGCAGTTTTAATGCCTAAATCAAATTCATCCATGTAATAGATTGCGGCAATGTTGTTAATTGTTAATTCGATCCCGAAGCATGCTGCATACACAACAAAAAGTGCCCAAACTCGATAATCCTTCGCCGCTTTCCAAAACGCTCCTTTGACTTTTTCTGGTGGGTCATATTCACCTTTAGCACGCAATTCCTTCATGTTTCCGTCAGGGAAATCTGTTGTAAAGAAAAAGTAAGCAATGCCTGTCAAGAAACAAACGCCACCAGCAACAACCATCGCAAGTCGCCAACTTGATGCATCGGTAAAACCAACCCAGATAAACGCAGCAAGAACAAGTGGCATGACCATTTGTGTTACGCCACCACCCAAGTTACCCCACCCTGCAGAAGTCGCATTTGCAGTACCCACAACGTTTGGTGCAAACATCACAGACGTGTGATATTGCGTAATCACAAATGATGCCCCAATAACACCGATGCCCAAACGGAAGAGCATGAAGGACATGTAATCATCAGCAAGTCCAATACACATGACGGGAATAGAGCCAAGCAACAAGAGCCAAGTGTATGTAATTCGTGGTCCGAATCGATCGCACAGCCAACCAATAATAAGCCGAGCGAAAATCGTAATCGCAACGGATGCAATAATGGTGTTACCAATTTGTTGCTTCGTGAGATCTAGTTCCTCACGGACAACTGCCATCAGTGGGGCAATTCCAAACCATGCAAAGAAGCAAAGGAAGAATGCAAACCACGACATGTGGAATGCGCGCATTTGACGAGTCTTCAACGAGAAGAGTTTGATACTAGTAGCTTTGTTCTTAATATCCATGATTACTACACCTTTGTTCAATCACTATGCGAAGAGATACAAATATGAATCCTCTGCCTTTTACGCCTACCTTTTGTGAATTGTATCACCAAATCGCTTCCTTGTTACTTTTTTCACAAGATATAACGATAATTTTATATTATTTTCTTTTTACTATCAAATCTACTCGATTTTGTTGCTAATAACCCACCTGGGGCCGGACTCAAGTGTGAATCTGATGTCGACATCAGTGCAAATTTACTTCGTCAAGTGATAATTAAATTCTGCCGTAAAGGTCGGGAGCGTCCTTCTTGATCATTGTTTGAACAACACTGTGCATCCATATTAAGCAGAGAGCTGCAACGCAAGCAAAGAACATCCAACATGTTGTCCACAGACCACTCCAATTAAGCAGATACCCAAATAGGACGGGACATACAAATCCACCTAAACCGCCAATTACTCCAACCATTCCGCCTACTGTTCCAACATCATCTGGGTAGTAGTTCGGTATATGTTTATAGACAGCAGCCTTGCCAATACCCATCACAGATCCAATGATGAAACAGAGAAACGTAAAAATCCAAATATTTGCTTGGAAGAAAATGTGAGTAACTCCCCTAGCAAGCAACTCCTTCTTTTCAATCTCTTGACCAACTTCTACGATGGACTCCTGCCAAGATGTGCTTCTTGGAAAGACGAGCAATCCAGAGTTTCGTTCTTCATCTGAAACAAGGCACGCTAGTTTTGCCTTGATGGCGTATAACATTGGATCAAAACCTGTTGATTCAACGGTGATGGAATCATCTGTGACTTCTGTAATCACACCTGCCCTTCTTGCCATCACACCACTTCCAGGAGCATGAATATCCATTTGGGGAACAATCAATAAAAAGCAGCAGATAATTGAAATACCAAAAACCCAATATAAAACAATTCGAGCGCCCCATCTGTCAGACATCCATCCTCCGAGCGCGCGGATCATACCAGATGGAAAACTAAAGATGGCTACAAGTACACCAGCCATCACAACCGTTGTTGAATACACATTCACGTAGTACGGAATAAGCCACTGCGACAAAGCTACAAAGCCACCAAAGACGAAAAAATAATACATCCCAAATCGCCAAACTCTTGGACATGCCAAAACCTTCATTCGTTCGGAGAATTTCTTTTCAACATCACTTTCTTTTATGCGAGTTGTTGTTGTCAGAAAAAAGAGAATTCCAACGAGCAAGAAAACTCCTGCGTAAATCTGTGGCAATCGTCTCCATCCCTCTAAGTTTTCCCCATTCTCTGTAAACCAATTCAAAAGGTGTGGAGCAACTAACATAGTGATTGCTGCTCCTGCATTTCCTGCGCCGAAAATACCTAGTGCTAGCCCTTGTGATCTTTTTGGAAACCAACTCGATGTATACGCAATACCAACTGCAAAACTTGAACCTGCAAAACCAAAACCAAAACTGGCTATAAAAAACTGCCAAAAAGAATTGCAGTAACTCAAAAGGAACATTGGAACTGCAATGAAAAAAAGCAACAGCGTAAACACAAGGCGCCCGCCCCATTTATCCGTTGCAATACCAAATGGCAAACGGAAAACCGCACCTGACAAGACGGGTATACCAATTAACCACCCCATCTCTTGTGGAGCCCAATTAAACTGCCCGTTATCAACAAGGAAGGTAACTAAGACACCATTGAGCATCCAGCCAGCAAAACACCATGTAAAAGCGATAGTGCTAATGGAAAGCATCCACCAAGACTTCGCTGTTCCAAGTGTGGTATTTTCTTCTAATGTATCCACTGATAAAACCTCCGCGGTTTAACCCTCTGCCAAGAGTTACCAGTTCAATAGAATTCTTCGGTTAGTTAGATGGAATAACTTCTTCCATCACATAATGTACAATTGCCCATCGGTCTTCTTCTGGCATTGTCTTGAAGGACATCATTAACTCTGAGCCAGAAGCCCCACCGGGGACGCCAACAGTAATTCGGGTAAAGATATCTTCAGCGCTTGCACCAAATTTAATATCACCATTTGCAAGATCTGCAGCTTGGATGATTTGAAATACTTCTGGGGATGTCTCACGCCAACTGTATTTAACTTGGTCGCCGTTGCCACTACCATCAGCACCGTGACATGAAGCGCAGTTTGCTGCAAATAAATCTGCACCACGAGTCACACTCGCTTGGGTTGCTTCTGGAACTTCTCCTACATGAATCGCATTGCCAGGTTTTGGACCTGCTGCTCTAAACTCATTTAGAACATCAACAAGTGAAACAATTTGTGCAACTGTAAGGTCAGGAAATGCTGGCATACCTGATCCATTAAGACCTTCGGCGATCACTCTAAAGAGGTCGTCATCTGAAGCAACAGCGTTATCGGTTGAAGCAAAATGATATGTAGCGTTCATTTCACCATTTGCTACAAAGTTTCGAGGCAATGCATCGAAAGTAGGAGAATCCATACCAGCGCCATCTCCATACCCATCTTCACCATGGCATCGTGCGCATTGGCTTACATACAAAGGATAGCCAGCAAGAACATCGCCTTCTGACGATGCTATTGTTGTTGGAACGTTTGATGCTGTTGCAGAACTTGGCGAGCCAAGTAAACCACCTGAAATTAAGAACCCGATTGCAACAATAGCAAGACCATAAACAAGCCATGATTTATCACTTCGCAATGCAAATTCCCACTTGCGTTGGAAACGATACTTTTGTGTTCGCATGGATTGCGGAACACGCACAAAATAATTCACAGGAAACGTCCAGAAGTGGACAAGCTTTGTAAATGGGAAGTACGCAAAGAACACAAGTGCGAGAAATACATGCAATTTAGTAAGGAAACTTGCAGATTCCATGAGTTCTGGCTGTGGGGTCAATGTCCACAAACTTGCTGTCCAAGATGATGCGGTATACGCAATACCGAAAATTTTGTCTACTAATACTTGATATAGCGCGATGCCAACAATTGCGATGAGAAAACACTGAATGATGTAATCTTCTGGTCTACTCATTGCTCGAACTTCAGGAACACGGATTCGACGCATAAGTGCCATGAACGAACCAATCAAAACGAGAATGCCACCAAGGAGTGCACTCCAAAAGAAGAAATCTACTGCAGAGCGTGATCCCATCACACCACCAATAAGACCAACAACATGGCCTACCAATAGAAGGACGAGTCCCCAGTGGAACATTGTTGATGCAACTCCAAGGAGTTGTCTCCCGAACAATCCACTTGCTCTAGTACTCCATGAGTAGGGTCGAGTCGCCATACGAATGATGGGGACTATGAAGAACAATACGATACATAGGTAAGGGAATACTCCCCATAAGAAATTGTTCATGGCTGTTTTTGCTCCTGCGTCGGCGTAACTTCGTGGTCCATCTGCACCATCGCGGTACTTTTGGATTGTTGATTGTGATTGTGTGGATTCGGATATTGTCGTTGTGACAACTGCTGTTTCTGTTTGAGTCTGCGTTTTCGTTGCAAATATTGGTGGTGGTGGCACAGTTGCAACTACCTCCGCTACCTTCCCATGGGAGAGTTCATGTGATGGACCTTGCGCGATGTATCTCACTAAGAACCAAGACATAATCGAGACAATGATTAACGAGACAAAGAATGTCGTTGTTTCTGCTTTCGTGGCTTTCACGGTCGCACCTCTGGCATATTGAAATCTTTCATAGATTTTGCTGGTTTCGTATCACGAAGAACATTTAGGGAGACATTTCCCGATTGTTCATCAGGAGTTTTCCACATAGGAACATCGCTCATTTGTTCAAGGTCTTCGGTTGCAACAAGTTCGATCGCTGGAATAAGCAAACCATACACACTACCGAATTTCTCAAACCCTTTTGCTAGCGAGGGAAGCCCAGGCAATAGATATCGTTCTACCATTCGCCGTCTTAGTCCAAGCGTGTCTTCCTGAACGCCTTCAAGACTGATTGCTAAGAAGTTCAACATCACTGGAAGAAAGTCTGGCATCTCAACATTGCCCAGTTCAAAACCAAAGTGTTCGTACATCCCAATCAACTCAAGCATAAATGCGTTTCGTGGTGAGGTACTTATGCCGCTACATGTGGAAGGTTCTTCAAACATGTGCGCACCAAGGTAAAGCGGGCAAGGAGGTGAAAGTTCTAGCGTAGAGACATATTCGTGGCTTGATTTTGCGCCATCTGCTTCAAGAAAGCGATCGAGCTGGTCTGCAACATGTGGGAGACTTGTTCGAACTTGTTCAAACCATATAACAATTGCATCATCATCACGCATTGTAGGGTTGATGAACATCTCTTCGAGCAAACGATATGCTGCTGCAATGTCACGAGAGGTTGGCATGAATTAGCTTCCAACCTCTTCGCGGTTTCCGTGGAACTCAACAGATCGCTGAGGCATATTTCCCGGTGTCATTTCGCTAAAGCCTGCATAGCCTCGTTCGATAAACGGAGCGTTGTCAGTTCGTTCACGTCTTGTTGTTGGAACAACAAATCGTTCGTGATAGTGAGCTAGTGAAAGAAGGCGATGCATATGTTTTGCCTCTTTTTCAGTCAAACCAACTTGTTTTAGTATGTCAAGATCGGCTTCTCCTTCAACACGAATGCTTCTGCGATACCCGCGTACTGCAAGTTGTCTGAGCAACGCTGTTTCGACAAGACTGTCTTCACCGCATGAGAACATTTGTGACAAGAACTTGATTGGCAAACGAAACTCATTAAGATCAGGAAGGACTGTTTTACCGCCAACCATTGCGAGTGAATCGGAACCATCTGCTTTTGTTTTCACAGGGCTTTCAGGTGGAATATAAAACAGTGCTGGAAGGGTTCTAAACTCTGGATGGAGTGGCAATGCAATCTCCCAATCCTTCACCATTTTGTAAACTGGAGAACGCTTACATGCTTCAAGCCACGCATCACTGATGCCTGCTTCTTTTGCTGCTGCGATGACTTCAGGATCGTGTGGATCAAGAATCAAATCACGCTGCGCTTCAACAAGTTCTTTTTCTGGAAGGTTTGCAATTTCTGCAACGCGATCCATATCGTAGAGGAGTGGTCCCATGTATCGAATTCGTCCCGGACAACTGTGGAAACATGCAGGTGGCTGCCCTGCTTCTAATCGTGGGTAACACAAGATGCATTTTTCCATCTTGCCAGTTTTCCAGTTGTAATATGGTTTTTTATAAGGGCAAGAAGAAACACAATATCGCCATGCTCGACATCGGTTTTGATCGATAAGCACAACACCATCTTCTTCTCGTTTGTAACCAGCGCCTGATGGACAAGCGGCGACACAACACGGGTTCATGCAGTGATTACAAATACGAGGAAGGTACATGATGAATGAATCGCGAAACCTAAGCAAAGCGTCTCTTTCAGAGTCACTCATGCCTTCGAAGTTGATATCCATTGCACCGGTACCATCTACCGTTGCACCAGCACCATTGTCTTCCCAGTTCACTGCGTATTCAATTGCAATATCTTCTTCACCAGTGATCATCGACTTAGGTCGAGCAACAGGTTGGGAATGAACCGTTGGCTTCGTCGAGTGCAGGTCTTCATACGTAAACGTAAATGGACCTTTTCCGTAATACTCTTCCATTTGTGGCATCACTGGGTTATAGAACAAGTTCATCATTGTCCAAAATCGTGAACCGATTTTGAGCGTAGGACCATGCTTAGTAGATTGGCTCCAACCACCCTTGTACTTCTCTTGGTTTTCCCATTGCTTTGGGTAACCAATACCAGGTTTGGTTTCGACATTGTTCCAGAACATGTATTCCGCACCTTCTCGGTTCGTCCACACGTTCTTACACGCGACTGTGCAAGTGTTGCATCCGAGACACTTGTCAAGGTTGAACACCATTCCCATTTGTTGTTTGACCAGCATTAGGCAGGTCTCCTATCTTTTGTTACAAATTTAAATAACATCGTTTGATTCATTTGATATTTTCAGCGCTACGCGTTGGGCACAAGATGTGCATCCTTATCTTGATAAAGAACCTTCTTCGGCCCAGCAGCAAGTGGCATCTTGCGGATCAATACTGCACAATCACGTTCGGATGGACTTGGTCCTTGATAGTTCAAGAAGTATGTCCAATTCGCGTACCCACCCATCATGCAGGATGGATTCATCATGACTCTTGTTGGAGCGTTGTTGTTACCGCCACGAAGGTCAGTCATGCCACGCTTTCTCGCAAGAGGTGAGAATGGCACGCCTACGTGTCGTTCAGAAGAGTGATACATGATGACAGATTCGCGTGGAATTGTTCCACTGAGTACTGCACGAACATTACAAATACCATTTTCGTTGTAGACCTCAACCCAATCATTGTCTTTAACATCAATTTCAGCTGCGTCTTCATCGTTGATCCAGACGACTTGACCGCCTCGGAACAAGTTAAGCATTTGCCAGGTATCCCAGAACATCGAGTGAATCGACCACTTGCCGTGTGGTGTCATAAAGCGGAACACTTTCGAGTTTGCTTCGGCAGTACTTGGTGAACAGTCACCAATTTTTACCATGTCAACCGGTGGCTTGTACGTTGGCATCGATTCACCAAGTTCGCGGTAACCACGGTGGTCAAAGTAAATTTCTTGACGACCAGTTAGCGTATGCCATGGTTTGAGACGTTCAACGTTCATAGACCAGGGTGCGTAGGTACGGCCTGGGCATTCAATTGCCGACCAGTGCGGAGAAGTCAAACTACGACGAGGCTGCGATTGCAATTCTGGATAGTGGTGATGAATTTCTCGGTCACCTTCAACAAGATCAGCGAGTGGAAGGCCGACTCGTTTTTCAAGACCGAGGAATATTTGGTGCGAAAGTTCGCCATCAGATTCAGGTGAAATTCGTAAAATTGTTTCGCAAACTTGCTCTGCTTTTTCAAGTGATGGGCGGCCGTCTTTTTCGCCAACCAGATAACTTTCTTTCAGCGCTTCACAAATTTCAGTCAGGTCGCCATTGATGCCCTTGCATCCATATCCATCTGGTTCACAAACGTTTGGTCCAAATGTTGTGTACTTGTCAAGAATCTTTGTGTAATCACGTGTTACGATTTTAATTTTCGGGAATGTTTTGCCAGGGATTGCTTCGCATTCACCGTTGTACCAATCATAAATTTCACCCATTGGCTGTGCCATTTCGTCTGGGCAGTCTGTGATCAATGGCTGCATAACCATGTCTTCGAACTCATCTGGCATATGCTTCTTTGCAAGTTCGCTGACTTTTGCAGCAATTTCCTTAAATGCTTCCCAGTCGTGCTTCGCTTCCCAAGGCGCGTCATGCGCAGGTGTAAATGGATGGAAGAATGAGTGAAGGTCAGAACATGTCAAGTCATATTTTTCATACCAATGTGCCGTTGGCAACACAATGTCAGAATAATTTGCAGATGAATCCATTCGCAAATTTATATTTACGACTAAGTCAAGTTTGCCAATAGG
>JABHZL010000005.1 GCA_018656645.1 Phycisphaerae bacterium | reverse complement strand
GTTCGATTTTGGATTGGGTTGAGGAAAAAGCACCGCTTAAACGAAATGTGACCGGTGAAGACGTTGGTAACTCCGCTGTTTGGCTCCTCAGTGATATGTCCTCTGGTGTGACAGGACAAGTGCTGTATGTTGATTGTGGCTACTCGTCTGTAGGTTTATAACCCGAAAAAAACCAAGGCCGATCGTTTAGAACATCTGCTTGTGGAACAAGTGTTTCACGAATACACGCAGCGAGTTCAGGTATCCCTTCACCTGTTGTGGCGCACACGTGCACATCTGCATCTTCGCGGGTTCCAAGATCAGACTTCGTGCCAACAAGAATGGCGAGGTTCTTCGTTTGTGCAAGCCACTCGTGCTCTATATCTGCAATGCTGAGAACCAAATCTGATTCTTCATAGATAGTTTTTGCTATGGCAATTGCTTCCTGTTCAATCGTATCAGCACTCTGACGAAAACCGGGTAAGTCATAGATATCAACGACAAGGCCAGCACAATTAATGCGAGCACCAACAGCATCTCGCGTAGCGCCCGGAAGGTGATGCACGATTGAAGTTTGTTCTCTCGTAAGTGCATTCATCATCGTGCTTTTGCCAGTATTTGGCTTTCCAAGGATTACAACTTTTGGCGCGTGTATGAGATGATCAAGCTTTACAGAACGAGCTACATCTTCATCAGTTGGTATTGCGTTTTGCAGTTTTTCGCGCTGCGAAAGTAGTAAGTCAATGGCATCTTCACTCTGCGCAACTGAGAGTGCTTGAAGTATTGACTGTTCAATGGCATTACTTGCTTCAATGTACACAGTGTCATCTACTTTTGAAATATCAAGTGATGTGCAGCGGGATTCAAACTCTCGAAGGACCTGCATGCCGCCATGGAGCATGATTAGTGCAGTGTTTTCCTGCAGTTGCACAGCGATCACTTCATCGACTTCCGGAATATTGACGAGTCTCATTTTTCCAAGTTGCCAATTGTCTTTACCCGTGATTTCGTGCAAAACGTTCTTGCCATGAAGTTGCACAATTGCAATAGCGCCCATAGCGTGGGGCGTTTGCAACGACCATGTCTTATTCATCGCTTGTGGTTGCATCGGCTTCTTCTGGGGAAACCGAGCGTTTTACTGAAGCGATCATGCCTTGCAGTTGTAGGTCTGGAACGATACGTTCGATGAGTTCATCATCATCGAATAACAACATTGCATCACCACCAGTTGCAATCACCAGTGGGTAGGCGCCGTATCGAATGGCGTATTGTTCGCTGAGTTGACGCACCATGCCGCGAATACCGTGAAAGACACCTTGCAACATTGCTTGTGCAGTGTTTTTACCAAATGCTTCTTTGAGTGGTGCTTCAAACGTGATATCTGGAAGTGCACTTGTGTCTTTGTGCATTGCATCAAGTTGAGCTTGCGCCCCAGGTGCAATGGCTCCGCCGTGGAAAGTGCCTTCGCCATCAACAAAGTCTACTGTTACACAGGTTCCCGCATCAACAACAACACACGCTTGTTGGTGGGCATCCCAAGCGGCTGCTGCATTGAGCAATCGGTCAATACCAGTAATTGTTTCGGGATCAAGGTGTTGCCCGATAGGGGCAGGAAGATCCTCGCCAATTTGCCAAATGTCGCGTGAGGTTTGGTCAGCCATAGCGACGGAGATCGATTTTGCTGCTTCTTCATTCGAGGAAGCCATGACAATTTGGCCGATCTCAGCATCGAGTTCAGACCAACATGACAATGCTGCATCTACGATGCTCGCAGTTTCGTTAGAGGGGAAACTTTTTTTGTTTGTAATTTCACCGCAAGTGACTGATGCGACGGTGGTTCTGGTGTTTCCAGCGGCAATTGCAAGGAATGTTACTTCGGTACTCATATATATATTGTATAGGTGTTATGCTTCTCGCTCATGGCAACGGCAACAATTATTGATGGTGTTTCACTCGCTTCAACGGTGAAAGAAGATTTAAGCCGCCGAGTGGAGGCAATTGACGGACGAGTGAGTCTTGATGCGGTGCTTGTCGGAGAGGATCAGGGGGCAAAGTTATACGCAAAAAACCAAGCAAAAGCGTGTGCGAAGGTGGGAATCGAGTACACATTGCATCAGTTGCCTGCTAGTGCGTCGCATGCCCAAGTTGAGGAATTGATTGTCAGTCTGAACGAGGACCCTGCAGTGACTGCGATCATGGTACAGATGCCGCTTCCAGATGAAGTTCGAACTGATGTAATCCAATCGTTGATTGCTCCTCACAAAGATGTTGAGGGCGTAAACCCTGCGAATATTGGGAACATCGTCTTTGGAAGGCGAAGTTTGGTGCCTTGCACTGCTCTTGCTGTGATGGAGATGATTGAGTCAACAGGTATCGATTTGAAAGGCGCAAGAGCAGTTTGTGTTGGTGCGAGTACTATTGTGGGCAAACCGGTTGCTGTTTTGTTGATGCAGGCTGAAGCAACGGTGATCTCAACAAATGTATACACGAAAGATCATGATGAACTCACGCTTGGAGCAGATATTTTGGTTTCAGCGGCAGGGGTTCCAAATTTAATACGCACAGAAATGGTAAAAGAGGGTGCTATTGTTATTGATGTTGGTAT
>JABHZL010000007.1 GCA_018656645.1 Phycisphaerae bacterium | reverse complement strand
TACAACAGGTCCCATTCCAACCGCAAAGGCATTCGTGCGAATCCCAGACCACTTCGCCGCGATAAAATGACCTAGTTCGTGCAAGCCAATGAGCATGCCGAAACCAAGGATAATTAAAATGATGTTCCATAACGAAGAAATGCTCATGCGAATTCTTTCCCTGCATACGAAGCAATCAGTTCGGTTGCTACGCTGCGTGCCTCAAGATCTGCGGCGCTAACCGCTTCTAAATTCAACGCAGGCGAGACCTCAATGGACGCCAGCGTTTTTTTAACAATACGTACAATCGACCCAAAAGGCAAGGATTGTTTAAGAAACCCCTCAACTGCAACTTCATTGGCGGCACTAAAAATGGCCCCAGCAGTCCCACCGAGTTTGATTACCTCTTTTGCCAACGCAATTGCCGGAAAACGTTCTTGATCAATCGCCTCAAAATGCAAGGAAGAAAGAGTCTGCCAATTGCACCTCTGATCCTCTCCAACGCTGCGGTGAGGATAGGTCAGAGCATATTGAATTGGCATCTTCATATCTGGTGGAGCAAGTTGGGCAACGATAGAGCCGTCTCGAAATTCTACCAATCCATGGACGAGAGACTCTCGATGAATTACTGCGTCAATTTGTTCGCTCGCTGCACCAAAGAGCCAATGCGCTTCGACAATTTCCAATGCTTTGTTTATAAGTGAAGCAGAATCAACCGTAACTTTAGGTCCCATTTCCCACGTTGGATGGGACAGAACCGCATCAACTGTTGCATGTTCAATTTCTTCTTGTGTTTTGTCACGAAGAGACCCACCACTTGCAGTCAAGACGATGGAGCGTACCGATTCAAGAGGTCTGCCCGCAAGTGCTTGAAAAATAGCAGAGTGTTCACTATCGACTGGTAAAATTGTTACGCCATTATCTTTGGCTGCTTTCATCACAATTTGGCCAGCAGCGACAAGCGCTTCTTTGTTGGCAAGTGCAATATCACAGCCAATTTCAATTGCTGCAAGCACTGAAGCAACACCTGCAAAACCTACGATGGCTGCGAGAACAAGATCACCTTTTTGCGCATGGTGCTGCAATAGTTCTACTGCAGCATCCTCCCCAACATACACGTGGTCTGCACAATTGACATCTCCCGTTACACTTGCAACAGCAGATACAGATAATGCTTTTGCCTGCTGAGATAACAATGCAACATTGTTCCCAGCAGCTAGCCCAACCACTTCCCATTTACTTTTGCCATCAATTTCTTGCAAGTGCCCAATAACTTGCACTGCACTTCTGCCGATTGACCCAGTGGAACCTAAGATGAAAACTCGCTTACTCACTCGCGATCACCGCGACTTGTTGCAGTTTCCTCAGAAGTTACTTTACGACGGGAAGAACCGTAGAGCGTCCTTCTCGCTGGCTTCTTGGTTTCAACTTTCGTTTCTGTCTTTTTCGTAGAGCGGCGACGAGAAACTTTCTTTTTCTTCTTGGCACTTGGAGCCACTATACCCTTTGTTTCATCAGCCTTCTTCTGTCTACGCCTACTCGTTTTCTTTTTTTTCTTAGGCGCCTCGCCAGTGATTTTCTCACTCACAACCTCAGCTTGTTTCTTTGTAGCTCGACGGCGAGATTGCGCCTTTGGCTTCCTTTGTGTTTTCTCTGCTTCTTTTTTGCCATCTGAAGTTTCACTCGTTGCATTCTCCTGCTGCGGCTTCCTTCCTCTTCGGCGACGTCCACCACGTCTTCTGCGTTTCTTAGGTTGATCAGTTGCATCTTGATCTGACTCAGTTTCAAATAACGATTCAATATTCGCAACAATTGCAGTTGTTAATTTTGACATGTGATTGCCAACTTTAATCTCTGCCTCTTTACAACGTTCAATGACTTCTTTACTTGATTTCCCTATTTTTCGAGCAAGTTCGTAAACACGTACAGCAGAATCTGCAGGAGTATCTTTCTGCTTCGTTCTAATTGATTTTTTAGGCTTGTCTAACTGTGCAACTTCTGCATCGAGATTTGAATCATCTGTAATAGTTGATGCATCTGCAAGCGGCATTTCATTTCGTCTTCGTCGACCACGCTTTGGCTTCTGCTCCTCTTTAACATTACTACTCTGCGCTGCACTAAGCAAGGCTTTCATAGTAGGAGCGACAGGGTTTGGCAAGGTAGCAAGATCTATATCTGCGCCTCGCTTGTCATAGGCGAAGTACGCGACTTGATCAGTTGCAATCGTTTCACTTATACGCACAACAATTCGTTTGTTCGATGCTTGCTCATACTTTGCAAATTCAGCACGTTTACTTGATAGCAATGAAGAGCCAACACTTGCAGAGCATGCTAACTCTACTAAGTGGACGCGGTCATCTCGAAGAATCCAACCAGCATGACGTGTTGCATCTGATGCAACTTCTTCTGGCGTTTTTACAAGCCCACGACCAGTACAATGGCGGCATTCACTGTAATGACTATCCAAGACACTTGGGCGAATTCTCTGCCGCGTCATTTCCATCAAGCCAAACCTGCTAATTGGCAGAACCGACGCTCTTGCGCGATCACGTTCCAAATTTTTCTCAAAACGTTGTTCGATTTTTCTTCGATTTGCAATTTTTCCCATATCAATTAAATCGTTGATAACGAGCCCGCCAAGATCTCTTAGTCTAAGTTGGCGACATATTTCATCAGCTGCTTCCATGTTTGTATTGAAAGCATTTGTTTCACTATTTTTCGCAGCCCTACTTTTTCCTGAGTTCACATCGATTGCAACTAGAGCCTCAGTCTGATCAATAACAAGCCTTCCTCCACTTGGCAAATGCACTTCGCGATTGTGAATTTCTTCGATTTGGCGTTCCAAATCGAAAGCGTGGAATATTGGAAGAGTATCTTTGTAGTGAATAATTTTTCGAGAGGAACGAGGAGTTGCCACTCGTAAAAAAGATTCGATTCGTTCATACGCACTCTCTGAATCAACAACAATTGCGTCAATTGATGGGCGAAGCACATCACGAATGGTTCGGACTACGAGATCAGACTCGTTGTACAGTTGGCAAGGAGCAGCAATCGTATTGATTCGCTTTTCGATCATCTTCCAAAGCCGAACAAGATATGCGATATCTCTCTTTACTTCCGCGACTTTCTTTCCCTTACCAGCAGTGCGTAAAATAAAACCAAAACCTTCTGGCAACTTGATGGCGTCGAGGACTTTACGCATATCCCGCCGATCGTCAAGGTCTTCAATTTTGCGTGACACGCCAACCTTGTCCATATAAGGCATGATCACAGCCAGCCTTCCGGGAATCGATAAGTAACTTGTAAGCGTAGGACCTTTGGTTCCAATCCCTTCCTTCATTACTTGCACTAATACTTCATCGCCCCTCTTTAAGCATCTTTGGATGGGGGGACGTGCGTGCTTCGCAACTTTTTTACCAACACGTTCGCTTGTTTCATTACCCGGAAAGTATTTCGGATGAAGATCGGTTACGTGAAGAAAACCACTTTGCGTTCCACCATACTCAACGAAGGCCGCTTGAATCGCAGATTCAACATTTGTCACTCGCCCCTTGTAAATATTTCCAACTGCTGTCGCTGTCTTTGTCCGTTCGGTGTACAACTCTTCTAGTCGACCATCCTCACAAATTGCAATCCGGGTTGCCACACCAGGATCGTCATTCACAATCATTATTTCACTTGTTTTGTTTTTCGACTTACTCGTTTTACTATCTTGCGTCACTGCCTTATCTTTTCCGCCATCAATGGCGTTATCCGAACGAGTCTTTTTAGACTCCAATGCGAGATCTTACAAACTAACGTTTGCAAAGAATCTTCATAACGAGCAGGTTTCGTATTGTTACTGAGACTTTGTAATACGTTCTCAGTTGTTCGGTTTGATGTGCAGGCCGCATATTTGCGATCCCTGCAGAATCAATGGTTTGTTTTATGCCTCGGCTACCTGCTCAGCGGACCATCCGCCTAATGCCTGAGGCACTTGTTTCTGTAATTCACTTCGAAGAGTCGCTAGGATTCTCCGATCAGAGTCGAGCGAGCCTACTTTTCGGGCCAATCGCTCACAATCTTCTACCTTAACCTTGCGAATCACCTGCTTAATCGCTGGGATCTGCGAAGGCACCAATGAGAGGTGCCGAAGGCCAAGTCCTATCAGTAGCATAGTATAGACGGGATCGCCCGCTATTTCTCCACAAAGGCTGGTTTCGACGTTTCCACGCCGTGCAGCCCGTATTACCGATTTAACAAGCTTGATCACAGCTGGATTTGCTGCTGTGTACAGACTTGCTACCTTTTCATTACCTCGGTCCACAGCGACCGTATATTGAACCAAATCGTTAGTTCCTATAGAGAAAAAATCAACTTCTTTGGTAAAAGTGGCCGCCATGAGGGCGGCGCTTGGAACTTCCACCATCATCCCTACTTTGAGATCATGGTCAAAAGCAATACCCTCTTCATCGCACTCTTCCATGACATCTCGAAGGATCATTTTCGCCTGACGCAGTTCGTTCATACATGTGATCAGTGGGAACATCACTCGCAAGGGCGCAACAGCAGATGCTCGTAAAATTGCTCGCAATTGACGCCTAAATAGATCTTGGTGCTGCAAACAATACCGAATTGAACGCAATCCAAGAAATGGATTTCGTTCTGGCTCCATCTCTTGCGCTTGTGTGTATTTATCTGCACCTAAGTCAAGGGTACGTAACGTTAATTTTCTACCTTCAAGTTTTAGCAATGCGCTCGAGTATTCCTCAAACAACTCATCTTCACTTGGCGGAGTGCTACTTGTAAGAAACTGGAACTCGGTTCGATACAACCCAACGCCCTCGCCGCCTCTTGCAATAACCTGTTCGATCTCATGTGCAAATTCAATATTACCAAGCAAATGTATTTCTGTACCATCGAGTGTAACTGACGCTTCACGCACCAATTCTCCAGTTGATTGCTTATACGCCTCAAGCATTTCGATGTTTCGAAGCATCTGCTCGGTCGTGGCATCGTCCGGCGAAATCATAACAGTACCTGTTTTGCCGTCGATAATGAGCGTGTCACCGTCGCTTACTTCTTCAGCAACTGATTTGCAACCAACAACAACAGGAACGCCAAGCGCTGCTGCGACGATCGAACTGTGGTCAGTTCTGCCGCCGAGATCTGTTGCAATACCTAATACTTTCTCGCTTTGAAATGAAGCAATTTCAGCAGGCGTTACGTGGTGGCAAATCACAATCACTGGCTCTTCAACTGCCGCAAGGCGGTCTTTGGAGCCACCCGAAATTTCATCCATCAATCTACGTTCTAAGTCATAGACATCATTTGCCTTTTCTTTGAAAACCGAAGCATCCATCGAACGAAATCGATCAGCCAATTCGCCAAATGCCTCAACAACTGCAAACGCAGCATTCACACCCTCTGAGGAAATACGGTTTCTAATTGGCCCCATCAAAGAATTGTCACTTAGTAAACCCAAATGAAATTCGAATATTTTGGCCGGTTCTGCCCCGAGTGTTGCCGCAACGCTATCGCGATCTCTGGAAATAGCTGCAATCGCAGCAGATACCGCACCGTCATAGCGAGCTAACTCAGCAGGGATTTCGTCTAGTCCAAGAATGAGAAATGGCACACGATGGAGCGATTTCTCGAGGACCAACGCCTTTCCGATAACAACGCCTGGACTTACTGGGATACCTTGTAGTAATTTCATGATTCGCCCCTCAGATAGACAGTTGTGAATCTGGGGACCTTATTATAGCCGCTGATCGTGTGACCCATTCCAGAGGCGAAACATTGCATGCTGCACATCTGAGCCAATAACGAGTAAAGCCGGTAGTAGCAAGAGGATAAGTACCGTTGCGCTCATCAGGCCGAAGGAAATAGCCAGAGCCATAGGGATCAAAAACTTCGCTTGCATTGATTGCTCTAGCATAAGTGGTGTCAATCCAAGAACAGTCGTAATTGTGGTCAGAAAAATTGGTCTCAACCTTGCACTCCCAGCACTCAAGAGACCTTCCCGAAGCGATTCGCCCTCTTTACGTTTTGCATTGTAGAACTCTACAAAGATCAAAGAGTCGTTAACAACGACACCACTGAGGGCGACAAATCCGATCATGCTGAGGAATGAAAGGGATACACCAGCAAAATAATGTCCCCATATAACGCCGATCATCGCAAATGGAATGCCAAGCATCACAATAAGAGGCTGAAAGTAACTGCCAAAAAGCCAAGCGAGAATTACATAGATCATCAAACAAGCGGCCGCAAAACCAATTGGAAGTGAAGCGAACGCATCTGCTTGTTGTTCTTGTCTACCGCCTTTGGCAATATCTACGCCGGGGAAGGCTGATCTCCATTGATCAAACGGCAAAGTAAGTGTTATCGATTCCGGACTGACACCATCAACTACTTCAGCGGTGACTGTCACCGTTCTTTTTCGATTCAATCTATGAATCGTGCTATACCCTCGCTTTTCTGTGATGCTCGCAACTTCAACGAGAGGAATCGAGATGCCTGCAGGCGTAGTGATCCAAAGTTGTTCTAGTGCTCCAATGTTCTCTCGAAACTCTTTTCCTAGTTTGACTCGTACATCAACTTCTTCGTCGCCTTGTGCGAAGACATGGGCATCGATTCCATACACTGCGCCTCTGACTTGCTGTGCCAATTCCGCAAGTGTCAAGCCGGCACTGATCGCACCTTCACGAAGTTCTAAGTGCAATTCACGCTGTCCTGCAGCTGAATTGTCAGTGATATCGTGCACATCCGCGTATGATCTCAAATCATTTTGGATTTGTTCGGATGCGGAAATCAAAGTTTGTTCTTCTGCACCGTGTAGTTTGATTGTGATGTCCGATCCAGTTGGAGCACCAGACATCATTTCATAGCCTATGCTATCAGCCAACCTTGCTACATCTCCAATAGTTGTGCGAATATTATCTATCACCTCTCCCGCATTGAGTGTTCTTGTTTCAGCTGGTGTGAGTTCAATAAAAAGTTGCCCTAAGTTTGAAGAGAACCCCCCTGAAGTTCCTCCAGTTGCCATCTGAACACCTGCGAGGGCACTTATGTGACGTACTTGCGATTGAGCGCGGGCGCCTTCTTCAAGCCGTTCCATCATTTTTGTGGTTTGAGAAAATGGAGTTCCTTCAGGCATGCGGAGATTAACTGCAATAGTTTCTGCATCAGGAATGGTCATGAACTCATACCCCACTCTGCCTCCTAGAACTAGACCTATAGAAACTACTAACGAAGCAATGGCAAATGAAAATGAAATATAACGAAAGCGAATAACCCGATTCAATAACCAAAGGTACGAGGGGATGATGCGTTCAAACAATAAACGATCTCTTGCTTTTTCATATCTGTTAATCAGAACCCCTATTTTGGTTTTTACAACTTTTCCTGTTTTTTCAAGGCTGTGCCCAAGATGAGCCGGAAGGATCAGCAATGATTCAAACAAACTCATCGCAAGCGCGCAGGCAATCACAATAGGCAGAGCACCTAATAAGTCCCCCATATTTCCTTTTATAAAAGAGAGTGGAAGAAAAGCAACAATCGAAGTGAGTACAGTTGCAACAACTGGCCACATCACCTGCTTCGCTCCGATTACTGCAGCCTCCATTGCTGGAACACCTTGTTCGTGCTGCGCCTTAATGTTTTCAGCAACCACAATGGCGTCATCAACAAGCAGCCCTAAGACAAGAATCAATGCAAACATCGTCAACATATTCAACGTAATGCCAAACATAGACATGATGAAGAGGGTTCCACCCAGTGCAGTAACAAGCCCAATTCCCACCCACAGCGCAACTTTCCAATTGAGTGCGAGTAAAAGCAAAATGAAAACCAAGGCACCACCGTAGAGTGCATTCTCGGTGAGTAAATTTAAACGACCTTCAACAAAACGGGCTAAATCTGTAAAAGTAGAGAGCGAAGTTCCACTTGGCAGCGGCTGCGCATCGACGCCTAGTTGCCAAGCTTGTTGACGCACCGTTGTTCCGCCAGAAAATGTATCTTTCCAATTTTGATCGTACGGTTCGCCCATGCGACCCTTGACGTATGACCGAACGATCTCAGCCATTTTGACAATATCTTGATCTCCGGATTTTGCAACAAATAAATTCATTGCCGGCTTTCCGTTGAAACGAACCTCAACAGGAATTTCAACAAGCGTTGTTTGGACTGTTGCAATATCACCTAGCAGCAACGTTTCGCCACCATGGCGAGATCGAATCACGATCTGTTCTAACTCGAATGAAGATTCTTCCGGCGTATCGGTGCGGATCACAATGTCCCCCCCCTTACTTCTCAATGTGCCCCCCGGTATCTCTCGCATCCAAGTTGCAATACTCTGCGAAACTTGTGAAATACTGATCCCATGTTCAATCAGTGAATCTTGGTCAATTTCAACTGTTAATTCGTTATTGATGTCCCCGCCTATGCCGATTGAGCCCATATCTGAAAAAGTACGAAGATCATCTCGTATGTCACGAATCGCATTCTTCATGACTTGCTTATCAACATCGCCCCAGATTTGTACCATGATCACGGGCATCGAAGGCTCCAACCGAGTTACTCTCGGGCGTTCGACATCTGCGGGCAAATCTTGAATCGATTCAACGGTGCGCCTTACTTCATCAATGGCATCATCTACATTTGTAGCCCCCTCTTTGAAGGTGACAGAAATAGAAACAGAGCCTTCAACGCACGTTGTCCTCATCTCATCTATTTCATCAATGTTGACTAACGCGTTCTCAATTCGTTTTGCAATTGAGGTTTCTACATCAGCGGGAGAAGCGCCCGGATATGCCATAGAAACTACGACGGAATCGAAAGTCATATCTGGGAAAAATTGGCGTCGCAAATTAAAAGCAGCAAAAGTTCCTGCAAGAATAAAACCCGCCATGAGCAAATTGATAGGTACTGGATTGCGTACGCCAAAGCGGGCGAGGTTCATTGCAAAGCAACCTCGTCTGCAAGAATCACTCGTACTTGCATACCATCACGCAAGGTGCCTCCTGGATCAACAACAACGAGATCACCTGAATTGAGCGGAGTTTCTAACACAGCCCAATCTTGGTCTGGCAATCCAAATTGTGATATTTCACCTGTGATAGAGAAATCAATTGAAACTGGAATAGATCTAAGCGTTGCATCTCTCACAACCAATACCCGATCCTCACGAATAGAACGTCTTGGGACTACCCACCTGTTTTGGGCAGCTTGAGAATGTGTTACTTGCCCTCTAACGAATAAACCCGGCGGGACAAGATTTTGAGAATCAGAATCTTGATCGATATCTACGTACACAATCATTGTTCGTGTTTGCGTATCGTCTTCAGGGGCAATGCGAGTAATTCGTGCTTCCCAAAAGCGTTTACCAAACCCAGCAGATCGAAGCGACACTTCATCACCAATCGAGATATGTGAACGTGCATGCGAAGGTAATCGAAGTGGAATTTCAAGAAGATCGCTGTTCACAACTCTAGCAATCCGCTGGCCTGATTGAACATGTTCACCTACGCGAACATCTATTTCTTGCAATACTCCATCTATTGGGCTGAGAATATTGCACCTACGAAGATCTTCTTTGGCGAGTGTGAGTTCGGCTTCTCTAGAAGCAATTGTTGAAAATGCTTGTTCTTCTCGTGCAGGCAACCGCCCTGCAATTTCGTTTGCATTAATTGCAGCAGAGGTGATACCAATTGTTCTTTGTTTTGCAGCATCGACTTCTCGCTGCTTTGCTGCGCCGCGAGCAAAAGCCTCTTCAATTCTGGCTAACTCTGCTTCAGCAAGCACTTGGTCTTGGCTCGCCAATGCCGCTCTCTTATTCGCTGCTTCTTGCTCAACTGCTAGTATTGCCTGATCAGCTTTAGATGAAGCGAGTGACTGCTCTGCCCGAATGACTTGCTGCTGATAGTCGGTTGGATCAAGTGCGACAATCAAATCGCCTTTTCTTACCGCTCGTCCAATCCGAGATGTGGCAGGAAGTGCTTCTACCGTTGATGCAACTCTTGCAGGAACATCGGCATGTTGGAGTGGATCGGCAGTGCCGAATCCAATCGTTTGGCGTTCTACTGACGCAAGTGCCGCTTCCATAACTACCACCGCGGGCAATGCCCGATCGCTTGTATCTTTTTCAATCTGAGGCATCGTGCTCACAAGAACAGAAACGATTGAGAAAGAAAGAAGTAAAATTGCAACGATAATTACGCTGCGAAAAAGAAATGATAAAAACCGACCTGTTGCCATAATCCTGTATTCTACCCTCAACTTATGGATGCAAACGAAAAAAATGACCTTCTCACAAAAGAAGTTGTTCGCCATGTGGCAAAACTTTCAAGGCTTGCCCTCACAGACAATGAAATTGAACGAGCAAAAGAAGATCTTGCGAGTATCTTCTCTCATATCGATAAACTCAAAGAAATTGACACTTCAGGAGTCGAACCTCTTGACCATCCAACGGAATTGCTAAATCGAGATCGGGATGATGAAGTTGGTGTAACCCTTAGCCAGCAACAAGTGCTAGACAATGCCCCCGCAGTTCGGGATGTGTACATCGATGTACCAAAAGTGCTCGGAGAAACTTCATGAACTCGATCACTACAACTCGCAAGGCCATTCAAAGTGGCGAAACAACCGCCAAAGAAGTTACGGAAAATTGTTTCAACCTAATCTCTCAAGAACCTTTTAATGCGTTTCACGAAATGTGGAACGATGAAAAACAAGCGTATCTTGAAGGTCCACTTTCTGGCATTACTGTTGGAGTGAAAGACAATATCGTCACAAAGGTTGGAACAACCACTTGCGGATCTAAAATGTTAGATGGATATCGAAGCCCATTTAACGCAACTGTTATTGACAGACTCATTGCAAGCGGCGCGACACTTGTTGGCAAAACAAACTGCGATGAATTTGCAATGGGCTCCTCCACGGAACATTGTGCGTGGGGGGCGGTACAAAATCCTTGGAGTACGGATCGAGTTCCAGGCGGTTCGTCCGGAGGAAGCGCTGCTGCCGTCGCTGCCGGATTATGCCACGTCGCACTTGGTTCTGACACTGGTGGATCAATTCGACAACCAGCAGCACTCTGCGGCATTGTTGGATACAAACCAACCTATGGTTTAGTGAGCCGTTACGGCCTTGTTGCCTTTGCATCAAGTCTGGATCAAATTGGCGTATTCTCACGTTGTGTAAGAGATGCCGCGATCACAACTGAAGTAATCGCAGGCTTTGATCCAAACGATGCAACTTCTGTTGAAGAAGAGGCACCTTGTTTAGTAGAATCACTTGATGACTCAATCGCTGGCATAAAAATTGGTGTCACGAGGGACTTTCTTACAGATCGCAATGATCCAGAAGTAAATCAAGCAATTGAAGATGCTATCAAAGTGTACGAACAACTCGGCGCAACCATTGTTGACGTTTCGCTCCCACTCACAGATGTTGGGGTCTCTACGTACTATGTAATTGCGCCAGCAGAAGCCTCTAGTAACCTCGCTCGGTATGACGGCATTCGCTACGGGCATCGAACAGACAAAGTTGGTCTCGACCTTTTCGATTTATACTCGCACTCACGCGCAGAAGGTTTTGGCGATGAGGTAAAACGACGAATTTTGCTTGGCACGTACGTACTAAGTTCAGGCTATTACGATGCGTATTACAACAACGCACTCAAAGTCAGAAGATTGATCAGCGAAGAGTATGCTTCTGCTTTTGAACAGTGCGATGTTATTCTTGGCCCAACGACACCGACGCCTGCTTTCAAAATCGGCGCCAAATCAAACCCAATTTCAATGTATCTCTGTGACGTCTACACCGCCAACACAAACATAGCTGGAATTTGTGGCATATCAATCCCTTGTGGCTTTGCGAAAAATGATGGCAAGCCTCTACCAATCGGCATGCATCTTCAGGGACCAGCATTTTCAGATGCCAAACTCCTGCAGATTGCACACGCGTTTGAACAAGCAACAGATTTTCATAACCAACATCCTGAGCCGATCTCATGATTGGTGTTGATATTGGCGGGACGAATTTACTTGTCGGGCGCATTGATAACCATACAGTCGTAGAGCGTTTCCACGAGAACATCATCGAGGGTGCAAAATTCGAAGATGTCGTAGAGCAAACATGCAACCTCATTCGCAAGGTTGAAGGATCGGACATTGAACATGTCGGAATTGCCGTTGCAGGCGGCGTTGATTGTGAGACTGGCATCGTGCATCGAGCCCAGAACCTCAACTGGGATAATGTTCCTCTTGGCCCTCGAATCTCGGAACATCTTGACTGCAACGTTGTCATTGAAAATGACGTTACAGCTGCTGCGTGGGGAGAGTTTTGTTTTGGAGCGGGTAAGGATGTAGACTCCATGTTCGCAGTTTGGATCGGAACAGGAATCGGCGGCGGTTTGATTTTAGAGAACAATATTTGGAGAGGACCACTTGGCACTGCTGGTGAATTTGGCATGGGAATCAGTGCCCCTGAGATCGAAGCTTCGCCATTTCGCCATCTTGAAACAATCGCAAGTAGAAGCGGAATGCAGCGTGTGCTTTCTATGCCAAATCTCACAACTGAACAAATCACTGCTGGCTACCAAAATGATGAAACAATTACTGCCGCTGTCAATGATAGCGCTCAGAGAATTGGCACTGCAATTGCGAATGTAGTGACGTTACTTTCATTGGACTGCGTTGTTCTTGGCGGCGGGTTAACCGAAGCGCTAGGCGTTCCATATGTAGATGCAATTCGAAACCAGTTTCTACATGACGTCTTTCCCGATCTTTGCAAACAGTGCGAACTACGAACAACCAACCTTGGTCCAGATGCCGGTCTCCTTGGTGCCGCAGCACTTGCACAATAATATACTTCTTCGTAGGCAGTTTATTTCCACCAAAAAGAAAGGGCACCTGCCGGCCAGGAGCCCAATACTTTGGAAAATTGAAGTAACTAAGTAACGGGATGTGGAAGCATGGATCCGTTACACAACCTCTTTCTCAGGTCAGTTACTTTCCCTAACATTTGCACGGAGATAACACATCTCCGCTCCTAACAGTGTCGAATCCGACACAACATGACCGTCCCTTGACACGCCTTCGAATTCGACACTACCTCATTTCAAAGAAACAAGGTAGTGATCTGTCCAACAACGGGTGACTAAGCACCTGCGTGGTAAAAAACCGGCGGACGGAACATATGTAGATTGCCCTACATTTGGGATAATGTCAAGTAAAAATATTAGATTTATTTAATGCTTTTTTGTAGTGGTTATGGCGTATTGAAGAAATCGACGTTTTTAACCGCTTAAAGCGGATATCAATGTACTAATAAACTCTACATTTGTGTACAACTGAGCACTTACCCGCACTACTGGGCTGCCTTGCCAAAGCAAAAGAGGAACTTCTACTTTGTGTTCCTGATAGATCTTAGATCGCAAATTTTTCAATTGTTCTTCGTCAGTTGGGTACCCATGGGGCAAAGGCACTGTTGCCATCGACCCGATCAGTGAGCCATCAAGAGACGACATCGGGAGCACTCCCCAAGTATCAATGAGTCGTTGCTGCATGCAAACAACAAGGGCATGATTATGTTTTCTAATTGCATCCCAGCCAATGGTAGTGCCCCACTCTATTGCAACAGCCGCTCCTAGAATCGAAGTGATATCACGAGTTCCTTGCCAATCAAATTCTTCTGTAAAACCTTGTTCAAAAAAATGGCTCACCGTCAACGGGTGCGTGGTCTTGAGATAATCACGATTTACCCAAAGAAACCCTGCACCAGGCGGTCCACAGACCCATTTGTGTAGATTGCCAACATACCAATCGGGTGCAAGATCATCAATATCTAATTCAAGCATTCCAGGTGCATGCGCGCCATCAATCAAAATAGTAATATTCCGCTTCCTACATTCGGCGATAATTTCTTTCACTGGAAAAACGATGCTAGTAATAGATGCAACATGGTCAAGAACCAACACTTTTGTATGGTTTGAAAAGCCCGCAATAACTTTTGCAACAATTTCATCAGACGTGTGCAAAGGTGTTTGTATATCTATTTCGCGATATGTAGAACCATTCTTTTTAGTAAAAGCTCGAAGCAATTGCCTAACTCCGTTATAGACATGACTTGTTGAGACAATTTCAGCCCGAGCTGGCAGATCAAGGGATTGGAGCACACAACCGATGGCGGTTGTTGCATTTTCAACAAAACCCAGTTGTTCTCCAGAACAGCCAAGAAATGCTGCAACAGTTGCTCTGGCCTCTGCCACTCGTTCTTTTCCTTCACGATCTAGAAATTGAATAGGTGAACGCTCGAATTGTCGTTTTAAGTCTATTTGAGCCTCAAAAACCGAGACTGGGCGTGCTCCAAAACTTCCATGATTGAGATACGTAATGTCTGGATCTAGCATCCATTGAACTTTATTGCGTACTTCCTCTGACACCATATTGTCAGTACCTTAGCATTTTTACGCAACTTCCTTGACATTATGGAGATATTAGCCTAACATTTCCCGTACACTTTTGCCGATACCTCTCTAGACAAGGAAGCAAAGGAACACCAGTCATGCACGAACAAGAAACACCGCTCATCCAAATAGGCCCAAGCAATTCATACGGAACTGCCATTTATGGGCAATTAACCAAGAAAAATAACAAAACTAAGGCGAAACTCATCGCGATCGTTGGCGGAACTAAGGGGGAGAGAGTCCCTAAAAACTACAAGGCAAACCCAAAAACCTTCCTAGATCGTTTGTTAGGTATCGACAGGGTTTCCTTCACACCTGCTGCTGCATCAGCAAACACGTGGGATTTTACGCAGGCAGTGAAAGCCAAGCTACCACGACAAGACTCCCCTATTCAGTTGATTTCAATGTATCTCAAACATATGTCCCAATTAAGCACAGAGTACGCAACACAGTTACCTCTCTTTAATAGAAATAGAAAGAAACAGGAGCATACCCATGAACTTAACGCCCAAACAACTAGAAGTGCTCGAATTGATCAAACGGCATCGAGGCAGCCACGGGTATTCCCCAACAATGAAAGAATTATCATTGGAACTCGGCGTGAGCAAAGTCACCGTCTTCGAAAGAGTAGAAGCTCTTATTCGAAAAGGGGCACTCCATCGAGAACCGAACAAAGCTCGCTCTTTATCAATTGCTGATGGCGTAGATCTTCCAGACTCAGGTGCAGTGCGGTTTCCATTGGTGGGACGCATTGCAGCTGGGATGCCCATTGAACATTGCCAAGACAATGATTCACTGAGTCTCGAAGAGATGTTTGGACCTAGAGTCGGACAAAAAAATCAAACGTTTGCACTTCGAGTGGCTGGCGAATCAATGAAGGATGAGGGCATTCTTGATGGTGACTATGTCCTAGTTCAGCAACAATCCACTGCCAATAATGGAGATCGAGTCGTCGCGCTTTTACCTGATGGCGAAACAACACTCAAAACTTTTTATCGTGAAAACGATGGTCGTATTCGCCTGCAACCTGCAAACCCAGAATTCGCACCAATCATTGTTGAGGATTGCCAAGTTCAAGGAGTGATCACAGGCGTACTTAGGAGTTACTCCTAACGAGCCGATCATACGCCGCTCTTGCCTCGATCATAACCACGCTTGGTTCTAGAGCAAGTTGCACCCAACCCTCACTGAGCACTCTCAGGCACCCCGCTGATGACGCGTCTCCTATTCGACCTGGTAACACAAATACCTCTCGTCCGTGTTCTTCGACTGCAATTCTTGCGGTGATCAACGCCCCACTTCTATTTGCAGCCTCAACGACAAGCACAGTTGAAGAAAGACCTGCAACGATTCTATTTCTTCGAGGGAAGTTAACCGGTTTTGGTGCACAGTCACAAGAGAACTCGCTGATGACAACACCCCCTTCTTCAACAACTTGATCAAATAAATTTGCATGCTCAGGCGGGTATGGCATGCGCAATCCAGAACCAAGAACGACGACGTTCTTGCTCTGTTCTCTGATCGCAGCTCGATGAGCAACACCATCGATTCCACGTGCACCACCAGAAAAAATTGTAAAGCCGGCTCTTGCAAACTCACTTGTAAAATATGTAGTTTGTTGTACGCCATAGGAGCTGCATCGCCTTGAACCAACAATGCCCACACCCGCACTTGCGAGTTGCTTCACATCACCTCGGCACCACAGAATTGCAGGACATGCTGGCAATGGAAGCAACAGTGGAGGAAAGTCAGGATCGGCAGCAGTGAGCAACTTTGCATTAGCCGCCTGCGCAGACATACGCAGAGAACTCGCGTTGATTCGACCCATCCTTTTACGTAGCATTTGACCTGCGCCACTTGGCAGCACATCATCAAGAGTATGGCTCATGAGTTGGTCGCCCACTTCATGCACACCATCACTTGCTTGCATCAGCTTGGAAAGGGTTACACCACCTAAGCCATCTACTGCTAAGAGAGAAAGGGTTTCATCTGTTAATTGTTCTAGTTCCCATGTCATGCTGGGAACCATAAACGCATTTTGAGCAAATTCTCAAAACCACGCCTTTTTTCTAAACGCCGCCAAAAGGCTCATCTTCAATCGTCTCGGCGAGGCCCTTGCACCAAACCAACAAAAACAATAAGGCCACCAAAACCAGCCACCCAGAGTCGTCGGTCTTCTGCTGTGACCTTCTCAAGCATTGAATTGGGTCTTCTTGTTTGTACGACGAGAGCTTCTTGAGAGGTGCGTCTGTTCAACCATTCCAATGGGGTTTTTGCAGCGTTTGGATCAAACACAACATAGTCGCCTTTGATCGCACCTGTGGTCTGCATTCGAATGATCCGCTCCAAGAGAGCAGGGTCTCGATTTGCAAGCGAATCATAGAAGATTTGATATTCATCAATTCGATGTGAGATATGATCGAATTCTCCCTGAATACTTGTAAGTCTTTCTCGCAAGGATTCGAGTTCTTGCTCTGCAGGAAGAACAATTGCAGACCATAGCAATGCGGATCCAGCGAAGAGGAATAACCAACCTGAGTCAAAGATGAAGAAACGTTTCACGTACCTTCTTATCGACTAATAAGGCGAAGATTGCACAAACCTTGTATAATTCCGATCCCCTATTGCGGGGTAGAGCAGTCTGGTAGCTCGTCAGGCTCATAACCTGAAGGTCGCAGGTTCGAATCCTGTCCCCGCTATTAAAAAGAGGCACCCTTGCGGTGCCTCTTTTTAATAGCGGTACTGATTGGACTCTAGGACGTGTACGGGGAATCGGACAATAGTGATTGTTTGTTACCGTAGCAATCACGAGTGCATCCTGGCCTTGTAACGACTCGACTGCCACTAGAAATGAAGCGTTGCAAGTGTTATTCTCTAAGACATGCTCGAACTACTCCTTCTTTGCCAAATCGGTTTCGCCGCATTCATACAAGTAGTTGCTCCTGCTACTATTTCTGATGGGCCCTACATTTTTCACCAAGAAGATGGAACGCTCAAAAGCATATCGATTGTTGAGAATGAAGTGATCAGCGAAACTATAAAGTTACAGGAGAGTGGAACAAAAATTCCTACAACGATTCCTTTTGTTCCAATAATTTCATTAGACACTAAATCAGATTCAATCCCTGCATCCCAACATGAGTTACCACCCAAAGTACTTGCAGTTAGCGATCTAGAAGGAAACCTCCCTCACCTTATTCAATTTTTACAAACGCACAACATCATTGATATGAACTTTGACTGGGCATGGGGAGATGGACATTTGCTATTTAACGGCGACTCTGTCGACCGAGGTGAACAAGTAACTGAATTACTTTGGTTTATACGAAAACTACAACAACAAGCAAATGCCGCTGGCGGCCAAGTACATTTTGTTCTTGGAAATCACGATGTCATGATTTTGGCAGATGATATTCGTTATACGCATAACAAATACAAATCAGTCGCTGAGTTAACCGGCATCCCCTATCACGAATTGTTTGGAGAAACTTCGGTTCTTGGGAAATGGCTTCGAAATCAAAACAGCATTGTACAAATTGGTCCATACATTTTTGTACATGCTGGCTTTAGCCCCGAATTACACAAGACCGGTTTATCGCTAACAGAGATCAACAATAGAATTCGATTAGCGATTGGACCACCCGCTTGGCCAGACCGTGATGAATTAGCCACTTCACTTGCTTGGCACAGTAAAGGCCCTCTCTGGTACAGAGGCTACTTTGAAAAACACGCTGAAAAGTACGGGCCAAAACCTACTGCAAAAGAGCTACAAGCAATCCTTGATTTCCACAAAGCAACAGCAATAATTGTTGGCCATACCGTCACAGGCAACGTTGGTTATCTTGAGGGCAATAAACATTTGATTGGCATCGACGTACACTGGGACACGATGGGAGAAGGCGAAGGTTTGCTCATCACAAATGGTGTGCGAACTAGGCTTACCTATGACGGCGAATCAAAAGAACTTCTCGATATTCCAACTGGAAAATAATACAATGCTCGCACTCACATTACTACTCATAGCCCAACCAATTGCAATCGATTGGAACGAAACGCCTAACCAATACTGGATAGGTCAAGATTGGCATGCCAACCGACTTCAAGATTGGACTGTGCAAAACAATCGTGTCATTTGCACTGAAGTAAGCAAACGGCTTCCAATGCGAACACTTCACCTGCTTACTGCTAGACCGAATACGGATTTTACAGTGCAAGTAACTACAGGCACTGTTGACAAGACGAACAAGCCAAATTCAAATTCTTGGAGTGGTTTCCTACTAGGTGCTGGAAGTAACGAAATTGACTATCGTTTAACTGCGCTCACTTGCCATCTTCCTGCTACTAACGGAGGATATATTGCTGGTGTTGACCATGAAGGATTTGTTTTTCTTCGAGATAATTCGATTTCTGTAGGAGGCACTTCGCAGTGGTCTATTGGCGGAAAATTACAACCAAAAGACGTCCCCTTAATCGCAGCGGCTACTTCAACAGGGACTGGATTTGCCACTGAACCAGTTCCAGTTCTACTTGAAGTCTCACAAACGGGGAGCTCGCTCACTATATCTGCAACTGATGCAAGTACAACAGAACTGCTGAGCCAAGCAACATACGATATTACATTACAAGCTGGTGGCGCCGTTGCACTTGTTTCACACCTTGGACCAATGGGCTCTGAGGCAGGACACTGGTTCGATGACTTTTCACTCTCGGGAGACGTTACCTATTTTCCAGAACGCAAGTTCGGACCTGTACTCAACACGTTGTACACAGTCAATGGCGAAGTAATGAAAATGACAGTCCAATTCCCGCCTCTGCACGGAAACCCCACTGCCATTCTGCAATTTGCCGATCATGTAGAACGTTCCCAAATAGATTCAACGAGTTGGACAGCAACATTTTCGATACCGCTCTGGAACGCATCTAGCGAAACTCCATTTGAAGTTTTTCTTGAAGGCAATCCTTACGGATACAAAGGAATTATCCGAAAAGAACCACCAAACGATGAGCCCATGACTGTAGCCGCCCTTACCTGCCATAAAACGTATACCGGCAACTTGCAATGGAACGAAAACGGCATATGGTTTCCGCAAGCTGACATAGTGAAAGCCGTCCAAGCTAAAGATGCTGACTTGCTGTATTTCAGTGGCGACCAAATTTACGAAGGTGATTTAACACCAGCACTACAAAAAAACGAAGACGCATACATTCTTGATTATTTATACAAATGGACGCACTGGTGCTGGGCGTTTGGCGAACTTACTCGAAATACCCCTTGTATAGTTATTCCAGATGACCATGATGTGTATCACGGTAATCTCTGGGGAGCTGGCGAACGGAACGCGCAAAAAGTTGATGGCCTTACTGCTCAAGATAGTGGAGGTTATATCATGGAGCCTCGTTTCGTGAACGCTGTGCACAGAACGCAAACGAGTCATTTGCCTGATCCTGTCGATCCAGCTCTCGATGCTCAAGGCAATACGGTCTACTTCACGCGCATGCGATATGGCGGTTTAGATATTGCAATACTAGGCGATAGACAATTCAAAGAATCACCTGCCATTGCAGTACCAGACGGTGGAGTACGCAACGGTTGGTTTAAAGCTGAGGGCTTCGACCCAAAAGTAAATGCTGATTGCGATGCACCCTTACTTGGTTCTAGACAAGAGCAATTTTTAGATGATTGGTCGACTGATTGGCAAGAAGGTGATTGGATGAAATTTTTATTTTCGCAATCTCCATTTATGAGTTTACAAACGCTTCCAGAAGGAACATTCGGTGGCCACCAAGTGGGCCTTACTATTTACCCAGAAGGCGAATCAGCACCAAATGATGAACCCGCAGCAGATGCAGACAGCAACGGTTGGCCACAGAGTGCTCGTAACCGAGCGCTTCGATCAATCAAACAAGCAAACGCTTTTCATGTTTGCGGTGACCAACATCTTGGCTCTCTTGCGCAGTATGGGATAGACGAGTATGGCGATGGAACATACGTGTTCTGTACTCCTGCGATTGCAAATACTTGGCCAAGAAGATGGATGCCTCAAGGAAAACCAATTACGGGAAATCACGTAGATGGCTTCGGTAATAAAGTTACAGTACTTGCAGTTTCTAATCCACACATTTCGGGTCATAAACCAGCAGCACTGCATGACCGAGCACCAGGCTGGGGGCTACTCCTATGCGACCCCGAATCTAATTCCATTACAGTCAACGCGTGGCCACGGTGGGCTGCGCCAAATGCACCTGACAGTGACCAGTACCACGGCTGGCCCGTAACATTCACACAGATCGGAAAAAATATGCCCGCAGTACCCAGTATTTCTCCTGATGAACTGCAATAATTATTTCGTGACAAGTCAATTGTTCTTATAGATGTACGAGAAGTTGGTGAATTTGAGCAAGGCTCATCACAGCCGCATTAAATTTTCTGCTTTCGTCATTTTGTTTTGAACGAAATTGGTTCGGCTGAACCGAGAGTAGAACAGACAACGATGATAGCTATCGCAATCACTGCATTTCCTCTAACTCTGCCCAACGGTTATATAACTCTCTAACCCTTTTGTGCGAACTTGCAACATCAGCACATGCCTTGGCATGCTTCTGGTGATCAGCCATGACTTGTTCATCATTGGCAACCGATTCACTTCGTTGAACCTCCGCCTCAGCATCTGCTATCGCTCCCTCCATCCCATCAAATTCGCGTTGTAATGTATAACTCAATTTGATTGAGGAACTCTTTTTACGCACTTTTAATTCCTCTGAGGAATTTTTTCCTTTTTTTACAGCAGGTCTTTTGTGCCATTCTTGCCACAATTCAAAGCCCGCGAACTCTTTTGCGTGCCCTTTACCATCGAGTGCGAGATACTCAGTTGCAATACGATCGAGCATAAACCGGTCATGTGTAATGAGCAAAATCGCACCTGGAAAATCCAACAGAGCATCTTCGAGGACTTCAAGCGTCGGAATATCCAAGTCGTTCGTTGGTTCATCGAGCAATAGAATATCTGCAGGCTGCAACATTAACGATGCAATTTGTATCCTCGCCTGTTCGCCACCGGATAACGAACCAACCAAAGTCCCCAATTGTTCACGTGTGAATAAAAACCGATCCGCCCAACCGGACACATGAATTTCTTTCCCCATGTACTCGACCATTTCTCCAACTGGGCAAAGTGTGTCCTGCAACGTGATCCGAGGATCAAGATCAAGGCGGTGTTGACTTGCGGTTACTACCCTTAAATTATCTGCTCGTTTAATCGTACCGCTGTCTGGTTCCAACTCACCATTAATAAGCCGAAGCAGTGTCGTCTTTCCTGAGCCATTTGGACCAACAAGTCCAATTCGTCTCCCGGGCGTCAACTCCAAATCCAGTTCAGAAAAGAGCAATTTCTTACCCATTGATTTCTCGACGCT
>JABHZL010000132.1 GCA_018656645.1 Phycisphaerae bacterium | reverse complement strand
GAAAAAATACAATCACAACGGCAAGTTGCCTCTGCAGAATTTGATTTACGAGTTGCAGAGTTGGATCTGTTGAAGTTTGAAAAGGGGGATGGTCCACTTGAACTATCAAGATTAGAGGCAGCAGTACAAGAGGCTAGGCAAAACAACACGCAGTTTGCGGGGTATTTGCACGATCTGCAAGAACTTATGAAAGAAGGGATTATTTCTGAAAACGAGATTGTGCAAGGTCAAAGAAAGGCTGAGGAAGCAGCAAAAAGCCTCTTAATGGCTGAACAACAATTTGAAATATATAGAGATTTTGTGTTTCCCTCATCACTTGAAAAAGCAAAGGGGAGGGTGTCAAGGGCGAAACTCGAATTGGAACAAACACGAAAAAGTAGCGGTTTCCAAGTTGGAAAATCGAAGGCATCAATGGATCAGGCATTTCAACTTGTGACAGACGCCAAAGCATCCCTTGGGCGAGCAACCAAAGAACTTCACTCTACAACCATTGTCGCACCAATTCCTGGGATGGTGGTTTACCGAGAAGAGTTCCGAAGCGGCGAGCGAAGAAAGCCTCGGATTGGAGATTCTGTTTGGCAAAATCAACCACTTCTGTATTTGCCAGATATTTCATCGATGGTTGTGAACACATTTATCCGTGAAGTTGATGTTCACAAAGTGCAAGTTGGCACGAAAACGACTACGCGGGTTGATGCATTCCCTGACATCGCATTGGAAGGGACTGTTGCTGCAATAGGTGTACTTGCAGAGAGTGGAACATCTCGAAGTGATGGATCAAAAGTTTTTCAACTCATGATTGCATTGGAAAAGGGCTCGGACAACCTTCGACCGGGCATGACAGCAAGATCTACAATTCTTGCTGGAACAATTGATGACGCATTGTGTGTCCCAGTAACTGCAGTTTTCATTGAAGATAGTGAAGCTTATTGTTTTGTTGAACGAAGTGGTGGATTTGTTCGTGTGCCGGTTGTTCTTGGGTCACAAAACGAAGTCGTGATCGAAATACGCGATGGACTGTCTGAAGGCGAGCGAGTTGCACTTGTTGCACCCTGATGGAAAGCAACACGAATATAGTAGATGTTCGCGGTCTTCGTAAGGTTTACAGAGAAACAGAAACCCATGTTGTTGCTTTAGATAACGTTTCGCTAACGGTACACGGCGGAGAGTTTGTAGCGATTGTGGGTGCTTCAGGTTCTGGAAAATCAACACTGTTACATCTTCTAGGAGCCCTCGATACTCCCACATCTGGTGTGTATGAACTGAATGGTAAAAATGTTGCAACGATGAACGACGATGATTTATCAGTTGTGCGGAGAACTGATATAGGATTTGTGTTTCAAGTGTTTAACTTGATTGGGCAACTTACTGTGTTAGACAATGTTTCTCTACCGTTGCGATATACTGGCATCAAAGATTGTGATGCAGAGGTTCGAGCGTTGGAATCTCTTACGCGTGTTGGGCTGTCACACAGAGCAACCCATTTGCCTTCGCAACTTTCAGGGGGAGAGAAGCAACGAGTTGCAATTGCCAGAGCGCTGGTGATTGAGCCTGCTTTAGTACTTGCAGATGAACCGACTGGAAACTTGGATTCTCAAACGGGGTGTGCCATTCTTGAACTCTTTGAAACTCTACACCGTGATGGTCACACAATAGTTGTCGTGACTCATGATGAAAATGTAGCGAAGCGCGCAGATCGCGTGATTACAATCAGTGACGGAAACATTGTGCGTTCTGAGGTGAATGCGTGAATTACAAAAGGGTAATCGGCGAAGGAGTTCAAAGTGTGTGCGCGAACCGCGTTCGAAGTGGTTTGAGCGTTCTTGGAATTGTGTTTGGGGTAGCAGCAGTTGTTGCTATGCTAGCAGTTGTTGAGGGTGCAAGAAATGATGTGCTTGAAAGGCTTTCACGACTAGGAACTAATGTGTTGTTTGTTCATTCCAAAACAGAAAATTCTGGGGTCGAAAGAGGTTTGCAGTATGGTGATGCGCACCGTCTTGCACATATTTCTTCATTGATAGACATGGTTGCGCCGGCAGTTGTTGTTGATCTCCGAAAACATGAATCAGTCATTGGAGTAACACCTTCCTATATGTCGGTGCGTCAACTTTTTCTCCAATCGGGCCGAGCGCTTACGGACGTAGATCTTAAAAATCGCGCGCGTGTTTGTGTGGTCGGTCGTGAAATAGTTGGGTCTGATGGAAGCACGGTTGGTCTAGGCGACGTCGTACATGTCAATAGCCAGATGTACCAAGTTGTAGGTATTATTGCATCAGAAAAATCTAGTAAGGATAGGTCACTCGGGTCTTTGTTGCGAAATCATAACAACGCCATACTCATACCGATGACAACGTTGCCAAAGAGCAGTAATGTTGTAGACGATGCAATTTTACTTACAGAAATTACAATTCGTACTTCAGACGCAAAAGATCTGGTTGCTACGAGCGAAGTCGTAGAACGAGCGTTAAGTCAAGGGCAGTTGTCTAAACCTTCTGTAGAAATTATTATTCCGAGGCAATTACTTCGCGAAGAGCAACACGCTCAAAGAGTTTTTGCATCGGTGGTCGGCTGCGTTGCATTTATTGGAGTTCTTGTTGGAGGCATTGGTGTGATGAACATCATGCTTGCTAATGTTGCAGAGCGGTGTAAAGAAATTGGTATCAGGCGAGCTGTCGGTGCGACAAAGAAACAAATCGCAATGTTATTTCTTATTGAATCGATTTTACTGACACTCTTTGGCGGCGTTGGGGGTTTGATTCTTGGTGCTATTGCTTCTCATGGGATCGCCCGCTTCGGCGGATGGTCCGTGTCAATTTCGATTTGGTCGATCTTATTGGCATTTGGTACTGCAGGGATTGTGGGGCTTTTGGCGGGGTGGTATCCAGCAAAAAGAGCTGCAAATCTAGATCCGGTAGATGCTATGCGGAGGGAGTAGATACTCCCTGTCAAATGCTTGCTACGTGTAGAAACCTAGAACAAGCTACAAATACAGGTAAAAATTGCAGTCTAGTGCAACCTTGGCTCAATGCGAGCGTTTACCAATCCGATATAAATAGTGTTAGAGATCATTTATTGCGTCCGATAACACAGGATATATACCATCTTGATACGGTGTATTGGTTAGCAACACAAACCCATGTCTATGATCAAGCGTAGACTTTAATGGGATGTTAGATATAGAAGGTAGACTGGCCTACCAAGGAAGTGCATGCAGAACAACGTCCGCTCAATTTTCAATCTCTCTCAACGGAAAATAGCAACTGCAATGAGCATTGCGGTTTTTCTTTTGAATGGAGTAACAATCGCACAAGATGATCGCGGTGGTTGTGTTGATATACCCGCAGATATTGCAACCAACCTGTCTCCAGCAGATGGCGCCACGCCTCTGATTTCCACAAGTTTGTATTGGACGACTGGTGCATGCACAACATCAAGCCAACTTTATTTTGGCACATCTCCTACGCCCAGTCTTGCAGAGTATCAAGGAGAACAAACAAGTCCCTGGACTCCTCTAAAAGAACTTGAGTTTTCGACAACGTATTATTGGCAGGTTGTTACTTTTAATGAGGATGGTCCCGATACAGAAGGTCCAATTCTATCATTTACAACACAACTTACAGGTGCATGTTGTGCATTCATTGTTGATGAATACTATTGTTTTCAAGCTCAACAAGAGGCATGTGAAGTTCTTGGAGATTACCACGGTGATGGTTCAGTATGTGGTGATATAGATTGTCCTCCCCCAGTTGGAGCGTGCTGTGTTGGCACAGTTTGTGTAGAAAATTCTACTGTTTCTCAATGCGAAGCTTTTAGCGGGACATTCTATGGAGATGGCGTAAGTTGTTCTGAGGGGACTTGCGATTCACCTCCTACAGGGGCATGTTGTATCGGAGAAGTTTGTTCAGTTATAAATGAAGCAGATTGTGTTTCAGGTGGTGGAACATATCAGGGCAATGGTTCTAGCTGTACTGGTGATCCATGTGCGAGTACGGCTGGTGCGTGTTGCACAGATGAGTTGTGTCTGGTGACATCTCCAGAAGATTGCGATGCAGGAGGTGGAATATTTCTTGGGTCTGGGACTGATTGTTCTGGATCTCCTTGTGCTCTCGGTTCCTGTTGTGTCACAGAAGTCTGCGTTGAAGTACCCGAACAACAATGCATAGATTTTAATGGCGTCTTTAATGGCGCTGGAACTTTGTGCGCAGATGATCCATGCTCACCACTAGGTGCATGCTGCGTTGGCGAAG
>JABHZL010000009.1 GCA_018656645.1 Phycisphaerae bacterium | reverse complement strand
GTAGTAGGTTTCGCCAGCAATTACATCGTAATCAAAAGCTGAGTAGTAGCTTTGGCAGCCACTGTCTCCACTGGCGTCACCGTTGCAGGAGACTTGATTATCACAAGTGCCTTCATAGAGTGCCATCGATGTATCGTAACTATTGCTATCACAAGTTGTGAAGTGAACTGAAGCCGTAGCACTTGGCACAAAGAGGAGCCAAACGTCTGGGCTATTACTCCAGTCAAGATACGTACCACTACACTGGTTATCATCTGGTTCGTTTGCACTTGGCGTAGCTGTGTTCGTTTCAAATGCGTTTGCTCCATAATCAGCAATCATTGCTGTAGCACATTCATCACCTGCACCAGCAACTTGGCAATCTGTTGCTTTACATGTCGAACCTTCGCCTTGGAACGTACCCGAGAGTTCTAGACAAGCCATATACAATACGTCAGCACATGATCCATCATCGAAGCAGCATGCACCAGGAGCGGGGCAACCTGCGTTTGCACAAAGTGAATCTTCTCCCTGCCAATCACCACCGGATTCAGCACAAGCAGTTGCACTGCCTTCAGTGCAAGCACCGTCGTCAAGGCAGCAAGCACCAACTGGTGTGCAATCTTGACCCCAAACTGCAACAACTTGCAAGAGATCTTCAACGTTGACTGTGCAGTCACCGTTCACGTCTCCAGCAGGGCGGTATGTACCGTCGCCTGTGTCTCCGAATGTATCGATGACTGCAAGAATGTCACCAACACCAACAATACCGTCAGCATCAATATCTTCTGGGCAACTACCAAGCGGTAGATCGCAAGGATCTACTGGATCGCCGGCAGGCACAATTGTTGCCATAGCAAAGGAACTAACCCCACCTGGTCTAAATAAACCAAGATCAATTGTTCCTGCCTCAGGTGCTGCAGTCGCTGTAAAACGGTAGTTATACATTGTCCCCCAGCGAAGCGCGTTGCCATACTCGTTTTCTGCATGCACACCACCTTGCCAACTCACAGAACCGGTGTTCACTGAACTAGTCCAGTCCGTATTGTCATAAAGTTCACCACTGTTGTAATCAATATCTTTAAAACCAACATTGGAAATAGTTGCACTGCCTGTTGGAATTTCAACATCACCAATACTTCTGTGACAGTTAAGGTTATGGATGGCGTACTCGTAATCCCACGTACCATCTCCGTTATCAAACACTTTGACACCAACGAGAATCAAACCGTCCTCTGGTGCGTGCATTTCAGTGAGGTGAACTGTTGGGTCAATACTTGCCCAAGCGCGGATAGCTGGCTCGCCTGCGTGCGTTTCTGTAGCACCATTATTATCCATAACATAAGGGCTTGAAATTGAATTAAAACCAATTTCTCGCCATGATGCATTATTGTCACCGTTACCGATTTGCTGATCATCTGCTGCGATATATTGTGCTTCAATGAAGTACCGTGCACCAGCATTCATCGCAGGATCAACGTCATCGTTTAGAACTTGTAGATTGCCGCGAATAGAACTTGGACCAGAAGATCCTATAGAGAATGGGTAAGGATAATAACCAGTAAAACCATTGACATCAGAGCGTGGACATTCGCCGTTAGCGTTCAACCCAGCCCAGTAGGTATCTGCGCAGCCAATACCGAGAGTGTCACAATTAGTCGATTGACAAGAGCCGCAGCCTGGTTCGCTTAGAGCACAGAAAGAGTGTTTCATAAATGCTTGCAAACCAATTTGCTCAAATCTTCCATCCTTTATGCGGAACATGTTCTGCATAATGATAGGAGATTGATTGGTTCCTCCGTACCAATCAAGGACTTCGTCGCCCCAGTTACAGGATTGCGTCGCAATTGCGTAGCCGCCCATGCCACTAGAAGATCCGTAGTAGTCTATATCTGCGCTATTTTGACCGCCAATGGTCCAAGCAACAACATCTGGCCCGATTGTTCCTCTGTCACTCTCACTTCGAAGTGCATGACTGTTCATGGCAACAATACCAACCGTTGTTGTAGCGCCAATAAGCGCTGGTAAAATAAGTGTACGTCCTCGCATCTGGTCTCTCCTTAAAGTGGATCTAAATGAGCGCTCGGTTAGCATCCTGCTTGATGAGCGCGTAAGTTGGTCAACAATAGCACCAATTCTGGTCTATGAAAGCATATTCGGGCATTTTTTATGGTTGGTTGCCTCAAATGTGGCACTTCTTTGACCTATTTTGCCAAATGTAGTTACCTGTCTTACCAATTCGCAACCACAATCAATAAATCGGTCACACCAACCGTTCCGTCCCCGTCAAGATCTTCAGGGCAACTCAATCCACAAGCACCCCAATTTCCCATGACCTGAAGAATATCCTCAACATTTACGAGCCCATCTCCGTTTACATCGCCAGCTATTTGCGTCCCGTTAATTATGAACAAGCCATCGCCTGCATCTGAGCCAGTATTGCCAGAACCATCAACCGCTGTAACCCGAAGTTTGCCGTCGTGTGTTGCAATATCAGGAACGACCCAGATATAGATACCAGCGTTATCAAGACCACTTGCAACTGCCTGCCAAGAGGAGCCCCCATCAATAGAGAGATCTATCGAGACTGACTGTACTGCTACATCATCATCAGTAATCCACGAAACAGGTACGTGTTGATCTGGCTGAAAAAGTTGTCCACCCGTAGGAGTTTGTAAATGAGCAGTAGGTGCGCTACCACCAAGATGTCTTGGAATATGCATACAAATGCAATGCATAACGCCCGCTGATGACACGATGTTCTCGCAAGGAACAGAAAGTATCGTTTTGTCTGGGCAGGCAGTTTGCCAAGCAGCAATGGCTTCTGCATTATGTTGTGCCACAGACGAATTTGTATAACTTGGCACAAGTACAAGATCATTACAAATCACTGAGTTCGCATAGGTATAGTGCGTCCAACTCACACTACGAGCCGGCGCTCTCACAACTGTATAACCAAGAAATTGTAAAGTGGCAGTTGTCGTATCACAAATTACATCTTGAACACTCCCAGAGTTGTAAGGCCAATCGCTAATAATACAAGTAGTATCAGATGCCCAGCACATCCACATGTCAATGTGCTGCGTCGAATCTACTGAAGTTGGAAACGCATCGGTAATTGTCACATCGAGATTTTGATAGTCTTGCCAATAAGCACGTATTTCTGCATCAGACATCCCTCCATTTTCATCTGCGATCAATTCAGTAGCCCACGCCACCGCTCCTGCGTTGAGATGAAAATTGCCGCCGCCATGAACGAGCGGGAGTTCGTAGACTTGATGCCCTGAAACAGTACCAAAGTACCCGTTCAATGAATTGTCATTTGGTCTTGGACGGTTATACGTATGGTCAACGATCGCCCGACAATCGCCTTCGTAAATATAGCGAGGGCCGTAATCTCGAATCCAAATTGTATCTGTGGCTCGTACGACAAACTTCACCCTAGAAGTATCTCCACCATAGGAATTAATTTGAGTAATTGCACCTGATTCTTCACTCGTAGTGTCCACAACAATGATTGCATCTGCGTTACCTACAGTCGTAATTCCTGCAGCCATTCTTGCAACAATCGTTTTCCAAGAAGAACTGCCTTCCCATGCAAGTAAAATTGCATCCATTGGTTCATACTCGGCAACACAGTGGATCGGGCCAATTGGAGGAGAGGTCACACCTCGTGGAGGTGTAATGGGGTTACGACCAACAATCTCTGCTTCTTCTGCAGTTAGATTGCGTGGAACTTCAACACCCTCTGGGTAAGGTGTTGCAAAGAGCGAAATTGTTACGATTCCTAGTGCTACAAACATGGTGTTCCTCTCAAGAGTTAAGCATACGCAAAGACGGCAAGCATGCAAGAAAAGATTCGGAACTAACTAGCACAGGTTGCATTTATTCGTGTTTTGGTGGCTTTCTCAGTGATTTTATTGTACTTCTGTGTTTTTTCTGTTCAAGCCGTTTTACTTTTTGAGTACGAGAAATGTTGGTTCTTTTTCGAGCTATTGCACGTTTCAATGCGTCTTGTAGCAGCAAAATAAACCGATCAATAGTTGCACTGCGATTTGCTTTTTGAGAACGGTGCTTTGAAGAAGAGACACGCAATATGCCCGCTTTGTTGATTCTTGTTGCAAGTTTGTTCAAAATTCGAGACTGCTGACTTCTTGAAATCGAAGTGGATGATTTGACATCCCAAAGGAGGACAATCTTCGTAGCCACTCGATTCACATGTTGACCACCCGGTCCTGAAGAAGTACTTGCCACAAACTTCAGTTCACGAATGGGAATTGAAAGTTTGGGCGTGATGTGAATCATGTCGTAGAAACACAGGTTTGGACGATCTCGCACCAACCCTTGTAGCCACCTGCAAGATTGGTAACATCGTACCCCTTACGTTTGAGTGCCATACATGCAGCAGCACTTCTGCTCCCACCGTGGCAATTCACTACCCATTGTGTATGTTGGTCGATCTCATCAAGGCGATCAAATAATCGCGTATGCGCGATATTGATTGCATCTGGAATTGCTCCATCTTGATACTCAGGCAACCTACGAACATCAAGAATTGTATTATCTGATCTACCAAGAAGTTCGCGAGCTGATATTTCTGGAAGTTGCTCAAGTCCATCTATACCTTGCAGCAGGTCGGGAGATGCCCAACCAACAATCTGATCGAGTCCAATTCGAATGGCATTTCGCAAGGTCCTCTCCAAATTATCCTCTGTTGTAATGAACAGAATTTTCTCAGAATCATCAACATAGGAACCCGCAAAACGGTGAAAATCATTTGTTGGTTTAGACCATATTGTTCCTAGCAAATGACCATCACGAACTTCTTCCCAATCTCGGGTGTCGATCACAGTACATTCTCTTGATTTTGAAAGGAGATCTTCACTCGATGTGATACGAGTTGGTTCAGGCAAGCCTCCCAGAAGCGGCATGCCATCACGATTCATACGTTTCATTCGAGCAAAATACAAGGGCGGCTCAGGTTGCCCACTTAACATAAAATCAACAAAGGATGTTTCATCCCCAACAAGTTGCAGCGGGGGGCTTGTTCTTTTTTCATATCCTGCTGTGGATTGTGGTACTGCACCGAGCGCCTTACCACAGGCGCTGCCTGCTCCATGCGCTGGCCATATTTGCACGTAATCTTCCACATTCATAAATCGCAGACAACTTTCGTGTAATTGTTTTGCAGATGCCTGCATGACACCTTTCATGCCAGCAGCAGTTTCAAGTAAATCTGGTCTGCCTAAGTCTCCTACAAATACAAAGTCGCCTGTCGCATATCCCATTGGCTGCTCCGTCTCCTTGTCATGGACAAGAAAACAAATATGTTCGGGAGTATGCCCTGGGGTATGGACTACCGTAACTTTGATATTGCCGATATGAAATACATCCCCATCCCGCACGTATGTAACATTCGCTTTTGAATCTTCCGGCCATTGGTAAGACCAGTCATCTCCACCATGCCCAGACAAAAAGCACGTAGCGCCTGTTGCGTTTGCAAGTTCAGCTGTTCCACTAAGAAAATCAGCATGAATGTGCGTCTCTGTGATTGCTGTGATCGAAAAGCCAGCTTTTGTTGCTGCGTTCAAATACCTACATACGTCCCTTTCAGGATCGATCAACAGTGCTTCACCTGTCGCTTGGCAACCTATGAGCCACGCCACTTGCGAGAGGTCTTCGTCGTATATTCGTTCTAAATACATTTCAAAAGGGTACCATGAACTCGTTTTTTTTGCGAAACAGTAATTATCTTCTTGCATTTTGCCTGTTTTCATGCTCTGATAGACAACCTAGGAGAATTAGATTAGATGAAATACCACATAATTTTTATAGCAACCACAGCAATCGTTGCAATCATCGGTGTTGGAAGCACGATCGCCAATGATCGTAGTGGAAGCGGGCGTGAACTCAGAGGACCCGATGTTGTCACTTGGTATACGGGGGGGTATGCGAGCGGTGGCTCGGGACTCGACATGGATATGTACGGAACAGAAGGTGGCATCCGTTCATTCGCCTTTGGTACAACTTCTTGTAATTTTGGGGATGTAGTTGCTGACTGGTATGGCGGCACAAACAGAGTTCCAGTCATTGCACAAACTTGCTATCGATTAAAAGATGGTAGATTTGAACAAATCGCAACCGCGTGGCTTAAACATTCATTTTGTGCAGTGAGCGAACCTGGCTGCGGTAATTGCCAAGCAACTAACTGTGATACACTTGGCATTGGCTGTGCAGATACGTACTGGGCAGGACTCAATGCAGATGCGGTAGCACCACGTTCAGCAATAAATGCATTTACCGGATACTACGATTATCCATTTTCAATTAGCCCAACTGGCTCTGGTTCAATGAAAGGTAAATTGCAATTTAACATTGATGACATCGATCCAGAACTCAATGTTGATGCAAAATATTTTATCGAAGCGCAGTACGTTTCACCAGACGATGCTGAATGGGGAAACCAAGACAACAATGCTTCATACAGAATGATTCGATGGGTAACTTCTGAAAACCCCAATGCAATGAGCTCAACGCAAGTACTAAAGCCTGCGATCCTAGCTTGGGAAATTTTTGATAATGAAGTAGACATTAGATCTATACGTGTTCCCGAAGAAGGCAAATTGCATATGGGAGTTCGAGTGTATGACAATGAGGATGGAACTTGGCGATATGAATATGCAATTCATAATCTCAATAGTGATCGCTCTATTGGTTCATTCTCAATACCCCTTGGCGATTGCGTCGAGATAACTGACATTGGTTTTCATGATGTAAATAACCACAGTGGTGAGATCATCGATGGTACTGATTGGTCTGTTTCAGTCTCGCAAAATGAGATCGTTTGGAACACTGAACTCTATGAAAATAATGAATGGGCGAACGCAATTCGGTGGGGAAGTATGTACAACTTTTACTTTGTTGCAAATCAACCTCCATCTGATGTATCACTCACGCTAGGACTCTTCAAACCCGGCGCAGAACCAACAGTGGAACATATCGCAGCAGCACCTGCGTGCCAAGTTCCTTGCGAAGCAGATGCGGATGGATCGGGCTCTGTAGGCATCG
>JABHZL010000025.1 GCA_018656645.1 Phycisphaerae bacterium | reverse complement strand
TGATGACACAACATGTATTACTGATTTGTGTGTTCCAACCGGTGCGTGCTGCATCGAAGAAGTTTGTTCAGAAGTGACAGAAGAAAATTGTATTTTGGCGGGTGGCACTTTTGGCGGTGATGACACAACATGTATTACTGATTTGTGTGTTCCAACTGGTGCGTGTTGTGTTGGTGAAACATGTTCGATTAACACAGAGGCAAACTGTACTAATGGAAATGGTACATATCAAGGCAACGATACAACCTGTGATGACGATCCTTGTGCAATTATTCGCGGTGCATGCTGTGCACTAGGTACTTGTATTCCAGAAACACCAGAGGAAGCATGCGCTGTGCTCAATGGTACATTTCACGGAGAAGGAAGTACTTGCGAGGATGCGCAGTGCCCAGTCTCGGGTGCTTGCTGTCTTGGAACAACATGTTCGGTTGTTGACGATGAAACATGCGATCAATTCGGCGGTGTTTTCCAAGGAGAAGATACTTCTTGTGAACTTGAGCCGTGCCGATTGCCAGGTGCTTGCTGTGTGAACGACATTTGTTTTATAGCTTCTTCAATAGAGTGCGCAGAATTTGAAAATGCTACGTATCTCGAAGACGGGACCACGTGTTCCGACGACCCATGTACAGCAACAGCGACTGGTGCGTGCTGTACAGCAGAAGATACATGCTTAATTCTCTCTCGCGGTGATTGTATTGATACTGATGGCACATATAAGGGCGACGATACTGCATGCGACCCAGACCCATGTGTTGTCGTTGCAGCAAAAGGTGCATGTTGTACAAGCTTTGGTGACGTAGGTTGCATTGACAACACAGCACTTGAAGCATGCCTCGCTCTTGGTGGTAGTTATTACGGAGACAACAGTATTTGCGATGATATTTCATGCGACGTTACTGTCACGCTTGGCGCCTGCTGTGTAGATGGAACATGTTCCTACGTCACTTCCTCGGCATGCTCTGACGCAGGTGGCACGTATCAGGGGAACAACATATTTTGTGCTTCAAATACTTGCGACCCTCCTCCAACCTCAGGCGCATGTTGCACAGAGCAAGCATGTACTATTCAAACCGAAGACGATTGCATTGCAGTAGATGGTTTGTTCAGAGGTGAAAACACAACTTGTTTTAATGATCCATGTTTAGCTGGTTCGTGTTGTGCGAACGATAGTTGTTTTGAAAATTTAACAAGAGAGCACTGTTTGTCTATTGGAGGAGAGTACGAAGGAAACGGTTCAAGTTGCGATGATGAGCCATGTACTCCAATTGCAATTGGATCTTGTTGCCTTGGAGATGGTCTTCTTTGCGACGAAGTTCCCGAAACGCACTGTATCTCTTTTGGCGGCACATTCAACGGGAATGGCACGCTCTGTTCGGATTCGCCTTGTGTGCTAGTTTCAACAGGCGGCTGTTGTGTTTCAGAAAATTGTTCACTACTGACTGAAGCAGAGTGCTCTAACATCTTGGGTTCTTATTTGGGCAACGATATTGGGTGCTTTGGCGACCCATGTGCAATCGCTGAGGTAATTATGGGTGCGTGTTGTGGTGATGAGTTGTGTTCTGTCGAGCTAGAATCCGATTGTTTGGCCCACGATGCGATTTATTTAGGAGATGGTACAACGTGTCAATTTAGTTCTTGCGCTCCAGATGCAGGTGCGTGCTGTATCGATGGACTTTGCACGGTGACAGAACTTGTCGATTGCAGTGTTTTGGGTGGGTTGTTTCATGGTGTGGAAACAGCTTGTTCGGATGTTGTCTGCATCAGCGGTGCGTGTTGTATTGGTGAAACTTGCATTTCACTTTCACAAGCAGATTGCCAAGCAGTAGATGGAGATTTTTCTGGTGGTGGATCATACTGCGTAGATATTGCATGTACTCCAAACAATGAACTCACAGGTGCGTGTTGTATCATGCAGGGATCTTGTGTTTCAAATTCGACCCAACTAGCGTGCGTCCAATCCGGCGGGTTGTATCTAGGAGATGGCAGTAGTTGTTCAGACAATGCGTGCACAACCGAAACGGCAGAGCCAAGCACTCCACATGTTCCAGATGAAGCGTGCATTGGCGAAACGATTACACTTGAAGCAGCAGTAGGTACTTTTTTCGAATATGACTGGCAAATGAGAGACCCCGAAGATTTTACATGGGACACATTACCCGGTGGTTTATCTACAGTACAACTTACAGTGCATGAAGAAGGTCTGTGGGTCTTCCAATATCGCCAGCGTGCAGAAGGCAGCGCGTGGTCAATATGGTCCGAACTAGTTGGGCAAACGATGGTCAACGATTGCGCTCCAACCGGTGGATGCTGCGTTGCCGGTGAATGTTCGCAATCAACAGCTGCTGATTGCGAAGGTGCGTACTTGGGAGACTGGACAACTTGCGAGGCTGAATCATGCAATGCGAGTGAAGGCGAAACAGGAGCATGCTGTACAGGTAATGTTTGTTCAATTGAATTGTTCACCGAGTGTATAGGAACTTATTTGGGCGAAGGCACGACGTGTAGTAGTTCGACGTGCACTGAAGTGCTTGGATCTTGTTGTATCGGCGACGGTTGTGTGAGAATTACAATCGATGCATGTTTGAATGAGTCCGGAATATACCGAGGAGATCACACGCTCTGTTGGGAAAATCCTTGCGAAGAAATAGTTGTTGGCGCATGTTGTCTTGGCTCTGATTGTTATGAGTCATCAGAAGATGATTGCATGGGTGAATGGCTCGGCGATGGAACAGAGTGCGAAGATGATGTCTGTCAAAATGACGACATAATTATTGGGCCGTTCCAATGGAAGAAAGAAAATGGTGGTAATGATCACTGGTATGCCATTGTTGTCACAGACGAGCTTTGTTGGTCTGATGCGAATGCAGCCGCACATGCGAACGGGGCTTACATGCTAACGCTCACAACGAGTGAGGAATATGCGTGGTGGCTCGCTACGTTTGGCGGAACTGGCCAAGAACCTTACATTGGGTTGCGTCAACTCCAAGGATCTGAGGAACCAAACGAAGGCTGGGAATGGGCAAATGGCGAAGGCAATACATTTGATAACTGGGCTTCTGGAACGCCAGACAATGCAACTGGAGGAGAAAATGTTGCACAGATGTTTACAACGGGTTATTGGGATGACGTTGTTGCTTGCGGTGCAACTTCGTATGCGATTGAATTTGGGCAATGGTTTAATGTTTGCGAAACTTGTGAATACACCACAATTCAAGCAGCAGTGAATGATGCTGCTGATGTGGAAACAATTTACGTTGATGAAGGTACTTACACATCTGTCGATGGCGAGTTCCTTGTAGATCTTCAATCAAAAGACATTTCAATTATTGGTGCAGGATCTGATCGTACTATTCTCGATGGACTATACGCAGTTTCAGGCTTGCGTTTTTCGCACGGTGCATCTAGCAACGCCTTGTTAGAAGGAGTAGCCATTAGGCATTGCGTCGATCGCGAAGGCGCTGCAGTATTGGTTTCTGGCGGAACGCTTCGAATGCTTAATTGTATTGTTTCCGAAAACCAAGCAACTGAGGCAGGTCAAAGCGGCGGTGCTGTTCAAGCGAGCGGTGGTACTACACTGATTATTGAAGGATGTGAGTTTTCAGAAAACGTGGCCATTCAATTTGGTGGCGCAGTGTATCTCGTTGACACTGGGACAGCAGCAACCGTAACAGATTGTTTGTTTGCCAATAACGAATCAGCTGTTGGCGGGGCAATGTATGTTTCGTCTGGAGCGACATGTGCCGGTGATTTAATTGAATTCAGTGAAAACATCTCTGGCGATGGTGGTGCAGTGAGTGTTACTGGAGATGGATCGTCGTTTATCTCGTGTTGTTTCCAAAACAACAATGCTCTTGGTGTTGGCGGCGCGATGGATAACTCGCAAGGCGCAAACACGATATTGACAGATTGTTTGTTTTTAAATAATACTGCTGTGTACGAAGGTGGCGCAATCTACAACAACGACAGCAATCCAATCTTGTATCAATGTACGTTGGCATCAAACATTTCGTACGAAGAAAATGGTGGTGGTCTTCATAATGACGGCACAAGTGTCCCTTCGATCGAATCATCTCTCTTCTGTGGAAACATTGGTCGTGGAGGTGAAGACAGTACGCTTGAGGGGCACATTTATCCAACAGTCGCGGACTCGGATTACGAGTTTGTCGGCGGCAACGAATTTCATGCGCTTTGTTCAACGTGTCAAGGTGACATTAATGGCGATGGAGAAATTGATTTGACGGACCTTATTGCGATCGCGATGATTTCGGTGTGGGGCGAATGCAATGAATGTTTGGCAGATCTTGATAATAACGGCGTTGTTGATCCAGACGATATTGTGATATTGATTGAACTTTTGACATCACGCCTTGATCGACCATGTACGATTGAATGCCCGTATCGTTACTAAAGTGACATGGATTATGGGTAAAACCGCTTGACGACTAGCGTGTTATTCTGACCGCCAAAACCAAACGAATTACTTAAGCAACATGCAACATCCGCTTCTCGTGCAGTGTTTGGAATGTAATCAAGGTCCAGTGCAGGATCTGGGTTATCTAAGTTGATTGTAGGCACAAGCATGTTTGTTTGGATTGACATAATGCAGGTGATCAGTTCAACCGAGCCAGCTGCTGCTATCAAATGACCCATCATCGATTTAATGGAACTGATTGGAACGTTTGGTGCGTTTTCGCCAAAAGCCAACTTGATCGCCATCGTTTCAATTGAGTCGTTTTCTTGTGTTGATGTGCCATGCGCAGAAATGTATTGCACAGGTGGATCGTTAGTTTTTGTTTTTGCATCGATGCCAGCTTGAGAAAGCGCGTTGTTCATTGCAGCGGAAGGACCACGCCCCTCAGGATGCAAATCAGTGATGCGATATGCATCAGCGCTAGAACCAAAACCAACAATTTCAGCAAGCGGTGTTGCTCCACGCTTAAGTGCGTGTTCAAGCGTTTCAAGGACAAGCATTCCCGAACCTTCGCCCATAACGAATCCACCACGATCGCGAGAGAACGGTTTAGATGCTTTTTTTGGATCACCATCAAACGTAGAAAGTGCAGTTAAGCGATTGAAACCAGTAATACCCAGCGCGTGTAGCATGGTGTGCGTGCCGCCTGCAAGCATGACATCTGCATCACCGCGAAGTAGCACGCTCGTTGCTTCACCAATGGCTTGCGTGCTTGCTGCGCATGCAGTTAAACAATTGAATGCTGGTCCTCGCAAGTTGTATTCTCTTGCTAGATGCCAGAGGGGCATATTTGGTTCTTGTTCCACTTCTCCCCATTCATCGAGTTGTTCAGTTGCGAACTTTGCCCATGCAACAGCGTCAACTTTTCCATCTTCTACATCCCAAGAGTGGGTGTCAATCATGGAGTGCGCAGAAAAATCAAGAACCCCTTCGCCAGCACCGAGATAAATACCCGTGCGTTCATGGTCAAGTTCTTGATATGAACCAAGTCCCGATTGTTCCCACGCTTGTTTTGCAGCGCCAAGTGCAAACTGTGAGTTCATTGCTGGTTTGTGGTGAATCGAAGCGTCTTGAACGTATTGCTTCCAATCAAAATCACGAACTTGCCCAGCAAACTTTGTAGGAAAACTTGAAGCATCGAATCGGTCGATTGTTGCAATTGCCGATTCGCTGTTGCACATTCTTTTCCACACGGTATCGAGGTCATTTCCAAGAGGTGTGATCCAACCCATACCTGTGACTACAACTCGAGTCATGATGTAATCCTTCCAAGAATGATTGCAACGCACTGTCCACCTTCACTTGGAGTTACAACGAGCACGTTGTTGATTTGAGTTTCCTTTGAATCACATTTTTCTGCATGAATACCAGCTGTTATATCGCTACCAAGTCTTGCGGGAATGGTTTGTTCCTTCATTGCTTTGGCAGCAACACCAATGCAAATTGCACCGTTTCCAGCCATGCAATTACCAGTGTATGGAATAGTAGTAATTGTAGGAATGTTGTGTAGTGTCTCGCCAAAGACAGAGGTAAGCCCAACAACTTCGACAGCATCGATTTTTGGAATGCCTGATCCGAGTGGAACGATGAGATCGATATCACTTGGTTTACAGTTTGCTTCACACATTGCCTTATTGATTGCAGATGTAAGTGCTACAGGGTCAGCATCCAGAGGTGTTTCTGTAAATGATTGTCTACAACCAATTCCGTCAATTGTGCACCAGGGCGAACCACTCCGACTATTACAAGAGTTTTCGCTTTCTATTAGAAGAATGCCACCACCTTCTCCAATGAGTGTGCCGTTTGAGTCTTTTGAAAATGGTTGAATGATTTTAGTGATGTCACCAGAACCATCAGTTTCAGCGAGGCGATCTGTACAATGTTGTCTATACAGCGCAAGTGGATTTACTCGATCTTCCGCGCCACCTGAGAGACACGCGTCGGCATCACCACGTTGGATGACACGGCGGGATTCTGCGATCGATAATCCGCTCGATGCTTCGCAGCACGTGATTGTGTTGGAAGGGCCTCGGCAGTCGTGCACAATCGTGACGTGACACGCGAGCATATTCGGTAAATATTTCAACAACCAAAGCGGTGAGAGGTTTTGCATGCCTTCACTTCCCCAATGGGCAAGATCAAATGAGCCATCAGCATTTTTACTTGTTACGAGTGCTGCACCAAGTTCGTTTACCTCGGCGGATATTAAGCCTGCCCCAATGTGACAACCAATACGGCTTGGGTCAATTGTAGGAGGATCATCGCTTGTGCCTGCAGTAGTAATACCGGCGTTTTCCACCGCCTGAGCGGCGGCACCTACTGCAAGTTCAGTGTCTCGACACATGACTTTTGTTGCTTTGCGGTGGCTTTTTGGAACGATTTTACGAACCTTAAATTCTTCTTCTGCGAGTTCACCTGCTACTTGTGATGAGAAACCGCTTGGATCGAAGCGTTCGATCCGCTTTAGGCCAGTGCGGCCTTCCAACATTGCCTCCCATAGTGGATCGATCCCTACACCGAGTGCAGAAATGACTCCAACACCGGAGATCACGACTTTGTTTGTGTCAGATTGCGACATGTGCGGGGATTGTACTTGAACTACGTATTAATAAAGTAATCACTACGCAGTGGATTACTACGTGGCGTACACAGCATTGATAGTTGGTAACTAGTTGTGAATAAAGGATTACCCTAATTTTTGCCCAACGAGCATGGCCAATTCGATGGATTGCTCGTAATTAAGACGTGGGTCGACGAGTGTTTCGTAGGAATCGCCGAGACCAGCTTCGTCAAGACCTCTCGCCCCACCTGTACACTCCGTTACGTTTTGCCCACACACTTCAACGTGAACCCCACCAAGAGTAGAATTGTTATTTTGATGAATATCAATCGACTGTTCAAGTTCAGAAAGAATGGCATCAAAACTTCTGGTTTTGATGCCAGAATCAGTCTTAGAAGTATTCCCATGCATCGGGTCGCAAACAAACAAGACTTGTTTACCTGTACTTTGTACCGCTTCAATCAGTTTAGGTAATGCATCCCCAACTTTATCCGCACCATATCGGTGAATCAAAGTGAGCCGACCTGGTTCGTTCGTTGGATGCAACGCGTCAAGTAATTTTTCAATATCAACTTCATGCGTTCCAATTTTGATCCCTATCGGATTTGTGATGCCACGGAAAAATTCAACATGTCCCCCATCAAGATCGGTTGTTCTTGCACCAATCCACGGGAAATGGCAGGATAAGTTGTACCAGCCATCACGCCGTGGAACTTGCCGAGTTTGCGCTTGTTCATAGTGAAGATGCAACCCTTCATGACTTGTAAAAAATTCAACCCGGTTGATTGCCCCAACAGACTCACCCGCGAGTGTTTCCATAAAACGCAGGCTTTCTGCGATTGAAGCGACAATGTTTTGGTATTCACTTGCACGAGGTGAGTGTTTTACAAATCCTAGATCCCAATATTCAGGATGGTGCAAATCTGCAAAACCACCATCAATAAGTGCGCGAACAAAATTGATTGTCATGGCAGACCGTTCAAATCCGCGGAGCAGTCGATTTGGATTTGGTTTCCGCGCGATTTCAGAGAACTCAATGTCGTTAACTAGATCGCCTCGATAACTTGGAAGCGTTACACCATCAATTGTTTCGTCATTGCTTGACCTTGGCTTTGCGTATTGCCCAGCAAGGCGACCAACTCGAATCACTCGACGCTTCGTCGAATGCACAAGAACAAGCGACATTTGCAAAAGCACTTTGAGTTGTCCTGTAATTCTTTCAGGTGTGCAATCTGCAAAACGCTCGGCGCAATCACCTGCTTGCAATAAAAATCGCTTTCCATTTGCAGCATCTGCGAGTTGTTTTTTTAGTGTTTCAATTTCCCAAGACGAAACGAGTGGTGGAAGAGTTGAGAGTTGCTCAACAGATGCACCGAGGGCATCAACATCAACATAAATCGGTTGTTGAGAAGTGATCTTTTCTTGCCAAGTTGTTGGTGTCCATGTTGCCATGTGGTTATTCACCTCTACTTCGGGAGGAATGCGGGCGAGAGGACTCGAACCTCCACGGGTGTTACCCCACCAGAACCTAAATCTGGCGCGTCTGCCAATTTCGCCACGCCCGCGGCGATGTGTGCAGGGCGTATGATACGCGCACAGCGACAATTTCCCAAGTCGTGAAAGGATGAATGTTCCAATGAATTCAATCATGCCACTACTCTCTCGTTTTGTTATCGCTGCTGCGATGATCACTTCCGGCTGGGTCAATTGCTTCGTTTTTGTGGAAGTCTCTTCTGAACAAGCAATCTCGCTTGAAGCGATTGAACTGCAAGTTATTACGGATGCCGAAACTGGTAATCAAACCACACGTGGACTCAACCGAATTGCTTTATTACTGCACAACGAATGTCCGCAGCTTGGCGGTTGGGGAACACTACTTGCGTGGTCAGCTGGAGCATTAGAGTTGCTCGCAGGTATATTGGTCCTCGTAGGGCTCTTTACTCGACTTTCTGCTTTTGTCATTTGCATCATCATGGGCACTGCGCTTTATCTTGTCTCATACAAAATCAATGGGATGTTTTCGATGAACCCATTTGATTGGCCTCTGCAACACGGTGCATTTTCACAATTATTTACTGAGTTGTGCCTATTTGTGCTCTCGCTTGGAGTAGTTGTTGGAGGGGCAGGGGCATTATCTATAGACAGATATCAAACAGGGAAATACGTTGATCCAAAACTTTCTGCAGATAAGTCCACGAAAAAAGGCGATGATTGACGGGTATACACTTTTTCTGCGGTAGGCTTCTCAATGTCATGCACACTGCGATGAATAGCCAGAATACAAACGAACCTAAAAGAACGCTGAGCACTACCTCGATTGTTGCTTGGGTGATTTCTATTGGCGTCCATGTTGGGCTTGGCGCACTTGCTTTTCTCATTACTTGGACAGTGATACAAACTGTTGATGATCCGCCGCCAATCATTACTGCAACGTGGCACGATCAATTGGAGCAGCCAATGGCCCTGCCTTCAGAGCCTTTTGAAATTGCAGAATCTGGTTTTACATTGCCGCCCTTGCCAGACCCCAGGGAGCGAGCAGTCCAAGATGGTCTCGCATTGCTCACGTCTCCTACACCTACAATCCCCCAACTCGCAAGAAGAGACAAAGCAGAAGAAGCGGCGTTTATGGGTCTTGAAGCAGTTTCTGCAAAAAACATTGTGTATGTTGTTGACGCTTCTGGCTCAATGTTGCTGCATCTATCAACTGTTGTCAAAGGTCTTGAACAATCGCTATTGGATTTGAACACGAAACAATCGTTTGCGATTCTGTTTTTTCAAAAGGACCATGTCATTGCAGTTCCGCCCGTAAATAGATTGGTTGCTGCAAACCGGAAGAATATTACAAAGGCAATGGAGTGGATTCAAAGTAGTGACAACGTTGTTCCAACAGGTAGAAGCAATCCAACCAATGCGATTGCCCTTGCGATTCGAATGAAGCCAGACCTTGTGTACTTACTCAGTGAGAACATTCGCGGAGCAGGGCAATACGAAGTTTCACCAGAACAGTTGCTCTCGTCCCTAGACGCTATGAATCCCGTGGATTCTCGGAATGGGCGAAGGAGAGTGCGTATTAACTGCATTGAATTTTTAACGCCTGATCCTGCAAATACGATGCGAAGAATTGCAGAAGATCATGGTGGAATTGACGGGTACACCTTTATAGATCGAAGTAAAGTATCGAGATAGGAGAAAGATTTTGAGTTTCAATATACACACAGTTTTTTCACTTCTTGCTCAAGCCAATGGCGGGTCACACTCGTTTGCCGAAGCTTTTTTTGTTTCAAGAAGATCTGATGGTTCAATTGAATATCTCGGGAGTGGAGTGACATGGTTACTCCTTGCAATGTCAGTGGGAGCGATTGGCATGATGATTTACATGTTTCTTGCCAATAGAAAACCAGGCGTAGTTCCAGATGATCTTATTGCAAAAATAGAAAAACGAATTTCGAAAAAAGATTTTAGATCCATTGTGGAACTCACAAGCGAGGATCAAACATACCTTGGAAGAATTTTACACGCAGCATTTCGCGAAGCAAAGTTTGGGTTTCCCGCAATGATGCGGTCACTTGAACAAACAGCAGACGAGTTGGCGACGGCGCGGTTGAGAAGAATTGAAATGCTAAACGTCATTGGGCAAGTCAGTCCAATGATCGGTTTGTTTGGCACGGTGTACGGTATGATTTTGGCGTTCGGTGCAATCGTTGCATCAGGAGGAAGTGCAGACCCAGTTGCGCTTGCGGGTGGAATTGGCACTGCACTAACAACTACATTTTGGGGTCTGGTTGTTGCAATCCCAGCCCTTGCTGGGTACGCGGTATTGAGAAACAAAATTGACGAACTTACAGTTGAAGCAACTATCGTTGCAGAAGATATCTTAAATCATTTTAGACCTCGAAAAACACCAACCACCAAAGCCAGCAGTGATATACACAGCGAGTTACCAAAGCAAATTATTGAAACCACTACTGTATGAAACGTACAGCAGCAATCACACTGAATGCAAACATGACACCGATGATCGATGTCACTTTTTTGCTCATTGTTTTTTTTGTTGTTGTGTCACAAATTGTTGACCGAGATGTAATATCACTTGATTTGCCAGCTCCAGAAAACCCTGCTGCGATGGTTACAAGTTCAGAACATAAAATGGTTATTAATCTTGTTCCACTTTCTGACGGATCGATAGAAAAAATAATTGTTGGCAAGCACAGTGTGGGCACCAACGAAATGAAAAAATTGTCTTCAATGATTAGCCAAGGTCTCGCAAGTGGGACGAGTGAAGTGCACCTTCGGGCTGATAGATCAACAAAATATGAGCACGTTCATCAAGTCATAGAAGCCGTTCGCGGTGCCGGAGGAAATCCGAGGCTACACCTTGTAGTAGATATGGAGGAAAGGTTGTGATTCTACGAAAGCGACGATCTTTCACCATTGGTTTGAATCTTACATCTATGATTGATGTTGTTTTTTTGTTGTTGATTTATTTTATGGTTGCAACAGAGTTTCGGCGTGCGGAAGCATCTTTCCCAATGGACTTACCTGCGGAGGGGAGAAATGTCGAAGCACTGCTCGACGAGGAACCCCTCGTTGTGTTGGTTGAATCAGCAGGGAAGTTTACAAGTGACATACGCCTTCAGATTGAAGGTCCTTGGGAACCCATTCAAAGTCTTGGAGAATTGAAAAAGTTTCTCAGGGCAAATCGCGCCGACGGTTTTGGAACGGGTGGACTTTTTACGCCGGATCATCCAATTTTGATTCGCCCAAGTAGTGAGACCCGTTGGGAACACGCCGTTGCAGTGTATAACACAACAGTGCAATCAAGATATACAAATATTACTCTGGGGAAACCATAATGCTATCTTTTTACGTTGCGTTGATAGTGGCTTGCGTGCCAACTTCGTTCGAAGAAGCAAGCAAGAAGTTGTTTGAAAATTGGGGAACAACGTTGCACGTTCCGGAAATTACTATCGGAGTACCAACAAAAGATTCGTTGGAAGAGTCAACAGAATTAACAGATCAGATTTACGATCAGTGTATTAAAGCAACGCAAGGGGAGCTTACGGTTGCTCAAAGAGAGTTGGATGTGCCATTTGCAATGGGCATGATTGAGGGAATCCGCGCAGCGCAAGGCAACAAAAACGCTGCAGAATTATGTTTGGGGCACCTTTCTGAATTAGATGGCGCCGTCTCTGGATTGTCAGCTTCAAGGTTGTTACGAATGCGCTTGCATGCCCTTGATTGTTTAGGAAGGCATGAAGAAGCTCTTGAATGTGCAGAGAGTATTAATGAAATGAAATCCGCTGACATCGAAGATCAACTCGTTGCAGCATTGCGTAGTGAACAAGTCGATGGTTATACATGGGACAGTCTGCTCGCATCTCGCAATAGAAATGATTTGCGTTGGTTTTTTGCTTGTGGTGTAGTAGAACAGCAACCAAGCAATCTAGAATTGCTCTTTGGCGTAGCAAATGACCTCGTTGCACGTGGTGTTGAGAGAAGAGTGATTGACCTAAAGCTCGTTGGATTATTAGAGCGGCTCGATCCGCCCATTGCAATTGTTTCGTCTTCTGAACAAAAAGGGATTGCGTTGGTCGCACAACGTGCAGTTGCACATGATTACCTCGAACAAAATAAGTTTGTTTTGGCTAAAGAAAAATTGCTAGAACTCATGCAGAGTGGATGCGCGTTTTCAGCGCAGCAACTTTTAACTACACCAGAAATAAAATTGCAGCTCAGTGAAGTGCATGATGCCATTGAACTTGTTTTGCAGCAGCCAACTGAAACATCCTATGATTATTCTTACTGGCAATTATTTGCAGGTTCACACTTTGCGAGTGAAGGAAATATACAAAAAGCGGGCGAACATTTACACTTGGTTTCGGTCAATTCTGGTTACTACGATGATGCGCAAGAACTTCGAAAACTTCTGCGAGGCAGTGATGTAGGAACCCTTCAAAATCGAATTAGGCAAGCAGCAATAAGCGGAAAAAGTGTGGCTGGAATTGTTGCAGAAATACAGCCAATAGCTGTACAAACATTGTTGCAAGAATATGTTGATTTGTGGCACACTGTCGGGATAGAAGAGAATCCTTGGTTGCCAAAAGTAGTTGTGGCATTGTTGGAGAAAACCTCGTTAGATTCACCTTACTTGCTTGGTGAAGCAAATAGGTTGCTAGGTCGACTTAACATCGCAAAGAAATTCTTTGAACGAAGCAGCACAGAGCAAGGTGTTACGCTTCACGTTGCGATCGGACTTGCAGATTGCAACAGGGATCCCGCTGCAATGCAAAGAGTAGCGCGTGGACTTGTGCTTGGTACGAAAAACAATTATTGGTATTGGCTAGCACATTCACGAATGATCCGATGGTATTGCGAAGATGGCGGTAATAAGATGAAAGCCCATGCAAAAGTGAATCGCTTGAAACAACTCGACCCAACTCTTGGCGGGGAGCAATTTGCAAGCGTTTTTCGCGAAGCATTGCAGTAAGAAACTACGTATTACTTCTGTGTATTTTATTTATCCTGCTGCGCGGTGAGATTTTGCTGGAACGCGGTGCATGTGTTCACGCAAGCGTCGAAGCGAATCGATTTCTATTTGGCGAACGCGTTCTCGCGTAAGTCCAACAACAAGACCGATCTGTTTTAGGGTGAGAGGATCTTGACCTTCAAGACCGAATCGCAAACGGAGCACGCGGGCATCTCTTTCGTCGAGTTTGTCGATGTACGAAAGTGCATCTTTAATTGTTTCACGTTTTTCTACATCTTCATCAGGTCTTGGTAGTTTGTGATCTTCAAACAAATCTGCAAGAGCCATAGGTTCCCCATCTGCATTCACAGGTCCACGCGAGGCAGTGGCGTACGCACGCATCGCGCGTCGAATGGTCAGTAATTTTTTGGGAGGAATGGACATTGCTTCTGCAAGTTCTTCGCCTGATGGGTCGTGGCCCAATTTGTTATGTAATTGTTTTTGAACTTGCCTGAAACGATTGATGAGATCAACCATGTATGCAGGGACATGAACTGGTTGTGTTGCATTAATCAACATTCGTCGAATTGATTGTTTGATCCACCATGAAGCGTACGTTGAAAATCTCGCACCATGTGCGGGGTCAAATCCCTCAACTGCACGAATAAGACCAACATTTCCTTCTTCAATCAAATCGCCAAGGGTTAACCCTCTTCCAAGGTATCGTTTGCCAATAGCCACTACGAGCCGTAGGTTTGCCCTGATCATATGATCTTTCGCTGCGGGATCGTTGTCATTGACGATCTGCCACCCTAGAATTTTCTCTTCCTCTGCAGTGAGCAGAGGTACTTCGTTGATCTGGCTTAGATAGAGGTCGAGGTCCACTTGTTTTCTCCTATTCGCAATACTTAGAGTCCTGTTCTTCTAGATCGGCGACTTTTTATTGCAAATGAATACAGTTGTCCCACCCTTCTGTAATGGTAGCCCGCATAATCGGAATGACCACCTGCTTTTACTGTTTTGGGAGAGTAGAATGTCACATTGGGAAAAAGGTTCCGATTATGCATGAAAATGATATTTCACAGATTTTGAACACGTGGCCTTATGAGCAAGGCAAGTTGAATGCTCGGCTTATCGAGGCACCTGATGGTCGTCAGCTGATTCAAATTCGCATTGAATTGGGTGTGATTCAGATGGAAATGGCAGGACGCCCTGACGGTGTACTTCAAGATGGATATTCGACACTTCTTGCATTGTTTGAAGATCGCGGCGCTTGGGGTGGAATTGACCCAGAAATGTGCCGTAGATTGCGAGAAGAGGGCGTGCAAAGATCTCATCGGAGTGCCGCGTTATTCGCGCTAGGTAAATGGGGAGCAGTCATTCAAGACTGTGACCAGAATCTTGCACTGTTTAACCTTTGCCGAGACAACGCGCAGGAAGAAATTGACAGGGAAGCTTTGGAGCAATTTCGGGCATCGGTGATCGCAATGCGAGCAAGGGCTGGCGCTGAGTGGGCAGTTGAAGAGGGGGAGCCATCAAAGGGTGTTGAGGCAGTAAATCGTGGGTTAAATGAGCTCAAAGAGACGTTAGGTGAAGGATGGGAATCATCAAACGAAGTGCAGTTGCTCCTTGGGATGAAAGAAGCGTTGGTTCCACAACTTCCTCCCTCGGAACGAGCCGATCTCAAGGAACGACTTTTGGCTGCAATCTCAGCAGAAAACTACGAATTAGCCGCAATTTTACGAGATGAATTGAGATTACTCCGAGATTGACCTTGAACTTTTTGGCTTGCCAACATACTCTTACTACTAGGCAATTCTGCCTATGGAGATTATTTAGGATGATAAAGCAAGTTATTACTATCGCTGTGGGGCTCACGTGCTGCGCTGTTTCATACAGGGCGGATGCAACCACATTTGAACCGGTGTACGTAGAGTCACCCCTTACGGTGCACAGTGAAGAAGCACCTAGAGCGAGCAGAGACTTTGCAACTCGTTTGCAACTTGATGTTTCAAAATTAACTCTTGCAGCAGATAGTGAGTTTATTTTTATTGAAGATTTTCCACTTGATAAAGACCGTCGAGTCACGTTGCAACTCGAAGAAGCTTCTGCACTTTCAAGTGATGCGACTTTGGTCGTAATGCGGCATGATGAGCGTGGTCGTTTGGTCGAAGTTGAACTTCCATGGCCCACGGCTTATATGTTCCGAGGCACAGTTGTTGGTGAACCAACTTCAGATGTGTTTTTGGGGATTGGCTCAGAAATAGCAAATGGTTGGATTTCGATTGACGGCACTCGATTCATCATTGGTACTCGCTATGCAGACAGAATGACGTTGTTGTATGACGAGAACAATGTCCCAGAAGGAATGATAAACTGGTCACAATACGAATGTAACGTCGAGACGCCAAAAGAAGGCGTGTACAAAGGCGATTCAGAGAGAGCAGCAGCTATCCCTGACGAGTGTCCTCAGGTACGAATTGCCTTTGACTCTGATTCCGAATTCACGGATTTATTCGATGGCAGCGAAACTGCAGCGGCAAATTATGTTGAAACGCTTGTTTCCTCAGTTTCAGATATTTATAAGGGTGAAATTACTGTGGGCGGGCTTGGTGTTCGATTGAAAATCTCATACCTACGCCTTTGGTCAGTCTCTGATGATCCGTGGACATGTGGCGATACAGATTGTCAAATAGGTGAATTTTCAAATTACTGGCGAACACACATGGGTGGTGTTGATCGTCACCTTGCACATCTTTTGTCCGCACGTAGTCTTGGTGGTGGAATTGCTAACCTCTTTGGTCTTTGTAATGATGGTTATGCTGTATCTGGCGGACTTGCTGGTACATTCCCAATGCCCCTTGAAGGGGAGCAGGCTGGTAACTGGGATCCAATCGTGTTTGCACACGAAACTGGTCACAATTTTGGCATGATTCACACACATGAAATGGAAGATCCTCCAGATGAGTGTGGCAATGGGGATTGTGCAAATGCAGGCGGCGCTACGATTATGAGTTACTGCCACCTGTGTGATGGTGGGGTGGCGAATATTGCCTTTGAGTTTCATGAAGACAACGTTGATAGTGCTGAAGCTTTTCTTTCAGTAATTGCTGGTTCTGAAGGATGTAACATGTGGCCTAACGACCCTCCGCAATTGGAAGATGATCGTGCTTTTACGGACATGAATACTCCTGTTGCAATACATATACTTGCAAATGATGTATCAAATAATTGTAACAATCTATCGTTATCTGATTTTGATGCTCGAGCACAACGTGGGGGTATCGTTACACAAACCGCTAATGACGAATTGACATACACACCAACGGGTACTTTTGCCGGAACAGATTCATTCACGTACCGAGCGTCGAATGGCAGTTTTACTGAGCAAGCAAACGTTGTAGTTGAAATTACTAGACCGCCATCAGGTGGTGGTGGAACTGATCCCATTGATCCAAATGACGTGATTTTTGTCATTACTTTATGGGGTTCAAGAACAGCAGATTGTACTGGTGACGGAACAACGAATATTGATGATCTTCTTGCAGTTCTAGAGGGAAAAGCAAAGCCAGATCGATCACGAGGTAGAAAGTAAGTTTTTTGAACAAAAAAACTTCAATAATCAATTACTGATGTAGGAAGTAAGTTAGAAATGTTAAGAAAAATTATTATTTGTATATTTTTGATTCCGGCTCTAACTAGCAGTATTGCCTTCGCATCTGCACCGATTAGAATTTCTTCCCCAATATCGGTTCATCCTGAACCCGCTCCACGTGATGTGCATCCTAGTGCAACTCGCCTTATGCTTAATGACATTGGCGAAGCATTATGCAGTGAAGACGCCTCGGTAGATCTTAGCAGAGAGGGTGTTATGGTCCTCATAGAGGAGTTTCCTCTTGACAATGAGCGCGTTGTTACGCTTGAACTAGAAACACTCAACTCGCGCACGAACGGAGCCCAGCTCGTTGGATCGTCGTATGACCGATTTGGTGGGATTGTACATCATGACCTTCCTTGGACAAAAGTCGTGATGTTTAAGGGAACAGTGCTCGGCGATTCAGATTCCCAAGTATTTCTTGGTTTTGGTGGTGGATTGGTTAATGGTTGGGTTTTTGTTGATGGCACAAGGTTCATGATTGGAACCTCGCCAAGTGAAGACCTCACACTTATCTACGATATGCAAAATATTCCGGGGAATTTTATTGATTTATCGGGGATCAGTTCCTGTGATACAGACTCATCGAAGGCCATTCCTGTTCCAGCAGGCAGTAATCGAGATGGAGTGGATGGCTATGCGCCATGCAATCAACTATGGATGGCGTATGAGACAGACAATGAGTTCCTAGATTTGTTTGCCGAGGCTCCAGAAGGCGCGGTCCCCGCAGCCAACGCGTATGTCCAAATGCTTATTGGGGCTGTTTCGAGCATTCTCTATGAGCCAATTCTTGATATTGAACTAGTCATAAACTACCTTCATTTTTGGGTAGATGAACATGGTTTTCGTGTCGCCGATCCTTGGATTGGTGCAACAACTGATGCTGGTCTAGCAGAGTTTAGGCTTTATTGGGACGTGTATATGGGGGATGTTGAAAGGGGACTCGCCCAATTCTTCTCAGGAAGAGGTCTGGGTGGAGGCCTTGCGGGTCTTAATAACATTTGTTCTGGCTCTGGGAACGCAATCATGGCAGTAAATGGATGGTTCCCAATGCCACTTCAAACAAACTCAATGGGCAACTGGGATTTCATTGTTGTAGCGCACGAGACAGGCCACAATTTTGGCATGATTCATACGTTTGATATGGATGAACCGCCCGACGAGTGCGGCGAAGAGTGTAGTGATTATGACCCCATAGGTGACCCAGAATTTGATTGCGCTGATTACATCTCCACTATCATGAGTTATTGCCACTTGTGTCCAGGAGCCGACGCCGCGTGCTGGGACAACGGTTCATGTTTTGCTTGCGACCCATATTTATGGAACGCTAACATTACCTTTGAGTTTGCATTCGAAAATATTGCTCGGGCGTTTAACCATCTTGACAACCTCTCATGCGACCTCTGGCATGAAGATCCGGGGCCACCGACAGTCATCGATGATGTTGCTGAAACTGAAATGTCAATACCTGTCGAAATTGAAGTCCTTGCAAACGATTCTTCAAACGACTGTACGTCTGAACTTACGATAATCCGTTTTGATAGGCGTTCAATTCGCAGGGGCACTGTTTCACAAAGTTCACCATCGACATTTATTTATACACCTCACTCAGGCGTGTACGGAACAGATTCGTTTACATACACAGTTATGAGTGAACGCTTCGAACAAGCAATCACAGGAAATGTAGTAATTAATATCACTAGACCTGATGGGGGTGGTGGCACTGACCCAGTAGATACCGACGATGTTGTCTTTATCATTTCAGTTTGGGGTACAGCGCGTGCCGACTGGAATGGTGATGGCACTACAGATATTGACGATCTTCTCGCCGCTTTACAAGGCAAATTTAAACCAGATCGCAGCAGTCGATAATTGATTGCAAAGAAGTAACGTTTGAACTATAAAGCCCTCGGCAAGTGTACTTGCCGAGGGCTTTTTCTCGAATCAAGTATTATCGTTTGTAAAATGGTAGGGAAACCACTTCGGCGTCGATTGTTTTTTTCCCAAAGTTGATCTGAACAACATCGTTGTCACAATCAGCACTGACCAGTGCCATGGCAATGGGATAGCCAAAAGTTGGGCTCAGGCAGCCGCTGGTGATGGTGCCGACCTCTTTGTCTCCGCCGAGTACTGCCATCTGTTGCCTTGGGGTTCGTTTGCCATCTAACTTCAAGCCAATCAGTTTCTTTGGAGCACCCTCGTTTGCGATCTTAATTAGTGCTTCTTGCCCAATAAATTGTTGTGCCTCGTTGTCTCCGTACCCCTTTTCAAGTTTTACAGCGAAGGAAAGTCCAGCAGAAATCGGATCGATTTCTTCGGTAATCTCATGTCCATACAGTGGCATGCCCGCTTCAAGTCGAAGGGAATCTCTTGCTCCAAGCCCAGTGGGTAGAACCACAGCAGTTTCTTCGGCGTGGCGTACCATCAGATCGATCGCCTTCTTGGCAAATGATGCGGGAATGATCACTTCAACTCCATCTTCGCCGGTATATCCAGTTCTTGAGACAAGAATTTTTGCGATAAGTAAATTTTTTGTAGTGAATCGATAACGCTTGAGTTCTGGTATTTCTGTGGAAAAGGAACGAAACAATTCCATCACTTTTGGACCTTGGAGAGCAACCATCGCTGTCGACTCGGTCTCATCCTTGAGTTTAAATACGAGATCTCCTTTGACTTTGGAAAAATGCTCAAGGAGTTTGGCCCTATTGGCTCCATTACAGACCATGAGATATTCTGCATTTCCAACCCCATACACAAGGACATCATCTTTGCATCCACCACATTCGTTGCAAATCAACGAATATCGAATCTGTCCATCTTTCATCCCGTGAATTTGTCTTGTACAAACTCGATCGAGAAATTTACACGCATCCCTCCCCTTGAATCGAAGCCTTCCCATGTGTGAAACGTCAAAAAGTCCACCACTGTGACGAACCTGCTGATGTTCCTCAATAATCGAGCCATAGTGCATTGGCATGTCCCAGCCAATGAAGTCAACCATCATCGCATTGTGGTCAAGATGGAAAGCGTGAAAGGGTGTTTTCTGAAGTGGGGCTGTGGCTGTCATGGATTCTTCCTACTCTCTTGGGTCCGCTGCTTGTGAGGGTCACCTTGGGGCGGTATCCTGCCCTGCTAGATGAAATTCATTACGTTCAGTATTGTAATTCTGATTACGCTTTTTAGCACACTTTCAAACGCCGAGGTATCGTCCGAGCTCAAAGATCGTCTTATTTCTGCAGTTGAAATAGAGGGTCTTAAGCGAGTTGATGATCAATTTGTGGCAAACAACATTCGATCAGCAGTGGGTGACCCTTATGATCCCACTGTTGTAGAAGAGGATGTTCGTCGTCTTACTCGCCTTGGCCGATTCAAGCCAATTGATTCCAAAGTCATTTTGCAAGACGATGGAACCGTTCATATTGTTTTTGTCCTAGAGGAGCAACAGATCATTGCATCAGTGAACGTTGTGGGCAATAAATTGATCAGCGATCAAGAATTGCTCTCGGTGATTCCTATGTTGCCTGGCGTCGCTCGTGACACTTTCCTAATTGACAAAGGTCGCAGAGCCATTGCAGAAAAATACCGAAAACTTGGTAACTACCTTGTTGAAGTGGAAGTGGATAAGGCTGAACTGGACAATGCGGGTGTTTTAATTTATGAAATTATGGAAGGTCCACGCGTACGAGTAAAAAGTGTGCGATTTGAAGGCAATAATTCGTTTGCTTCGAAACTACTTTCCGCTCAAATTGAAACAAGTGTTGCTGTCCCATTTCTTCGCAGAGGTGAACTCGACGAATATGTTTTGGATGATGATGTTGCAAAGCTCGTAACGTTTTACAGAAACCGAGGATTTCTTGAAGCACGTATCGGCAGTGTGATTACACAAAGTACAGACAACCGTTCAGCAAACGTATTATTTCAAATTGATGAGGGCTCTCAATATACGCTTGGAGATGTTTCCGCTGTTAATAGAAACGGTGAGCCACTGACAGTTTTTTCTTCTGAACAAATTGCTTCATTGATTCTAATAAAACGTGGTGATATCTATAAATCAAATGAAATAAAAAAATCTGAAAAAGCAATTATCGATGCTTACGGCGTTTTGGGTCACATCGAAATGAATGTTGTGTCGATACCGATACAAGCAGGGGAAGGATCCATTAAAAATTTACTGTTTAGAATTAACGAAGGCGTACCCGCAAAGGTTGGATTGGTTTCAATTAAGGGAAACCTACTCACAAAAGATGAGGTTATTCGTGGACGAATTAGACTTAAGCCGGGGAGACGTTTTGATGGCGCAGAGCCAGACCGCGCAAGAACTCGATTATTGAAGACAAGGTTGTTTAATGAAGTAAAAGTGACACCACAACCAGAAGATCCAAGTAATCCGGGATATCGTGACCTTCTCGTTGAAGTCAAAGAAATGCAAACTGGATCTATGAATTTCGGCATCGTGGCCGGAAGCGATGATGGCATCATAGGTGAGATTTCGCTGAACCAACGTAACTTTGATATTGCAGATATGCCAGAAAGTTGGGATGAATTTTGGCAAGGAAAAGCGTTTCGTGGTGCGGGGCAAGGTTTCTCAATGGCATTTCAGCCAGGTGATGAAGTATTTAATTATCAAGTGAGCTTGAATGAGCCTCGTTTTTTACAAACGGATTATTCTGTCGGCGGAAACCTTGGGTATAGACGTAGAGTGTATAAAGATTACAACGAAGAAAAAGTGTACAGCAAGTTTAGTGTAGGTCGCCGGTTTGGTGATATCTGGTCAGGCAAGGTATATCTTGCAGCGAATAGAGCTGAATTGACAGACATTGATAACAACGTCCCACTTGAAATTTTTAATGATCGAGGACCATCCACTCTTGACACCGTTGGTGTTACAGCGATTCGTACTACCTTGTCGCCATATATCGGTCCCCAAAAAGGTTCACGTCTTGAATTAGGTTTCAGCCAATCTGGTTTATTTTCAAGTGACTATACATTCTCAAAAATGTCCGCAAATTACACAACGTATTTTACGGTTGATCGAGATTTTATTGGCCGAGCAACAACGCTCCGGCTTGACGGAAAAATTGGGTATATTTTCGGTGGTGATGCTCCAACCTATGACAGTTTTTATCTAGGTGGTCGATCGTTTAGGGGATTTGATTTCCGTACAGTTTCTCCAAAGGGCACGCCACGAGTGGCTGGTGGATCCACCGATGTTCCGATCGGTGGAGATTGGAAAATTTTTCTTGGTGCTCAATATGAAATCCCAGTTGTAGGTACATTTCTCTCAACAGTCGTTTTCTGCGATTCGGGAACAGTGACAGACACGGTAGGCTTTGACGATTACCGAGTAAGCGTTGGAGCGGGCATTCGATTACGCATTCCTCAACTTGGTCAGGCACCACTTGCCTTCGATTTTGGTTTTCCAGTCGTGAAGCAAGAAGAGGATGAGAAAAAAACATTCAGTTTTAGCATTCAAATGCCGTTTTGACCCATTCTGATAGGTGTTGCTCTCCTGCTTTCTCAGATACAATTCCACCCTCTCAGACCTAACTATTCAAAGCCTACTTTACTCTCCATAAGGGAATATCTATGTTCAAGCAGTCAAAAATAAAACGCATATATTGGATGCTGATCCCAGTACTTGTAGTTGTATCAGCTGGAATTGGTTACCGCGCAGTAGCAGTTGCTATTGAGTCGAGACCTCCAACGGTTGTTGTTGTATTTAATTTACAACAAGTCTTCGATAGTTTTGTTGAACGAGCAGTCCTTAGAGCGGGCTACAAAGAATTAGAAGCAGAAATAGATGCAGAACGCCTCGTTCGAAAAACGAATGTTGAAGCGCTTATTGCTGCCTACGACGAAGCTGGCGATGAAGGCAAAAATTTACTCTTTGACCAAATTCAACAAGCAATGGGCGAAGCAGAAAAATATACCGAATTTACCGAAAGAGAAAAAGATGTTGAACAATCACTCGTTCTGCAATCTCTCTTTAAAGATATCAAAGCAGCGATTTCCACTATTGCCGAATCGAATAATTACGATCTTGTAATTGCAAGCGACGAGTCTGTGGAATTAAATCCTAACCTACCATTTCGTGCGACGAACGAACAAATCTCAATGCACAGAATCTATTTTGCAAATGATCAAATAGATATCACTGAACAAATAATTACACAAATGAATCTAGAGTTGGATACTAAAACCAACTGATATTTCATAAAGGTACAAACTCATGGTGAACACAACTAGACAATTTTACATTTTAGCCACGGCAGTTGTGGTTTCTCTAGGCTCCCTCGCATGGCAGTCTTCTGCAAATCGAAGATTTGAACCATTATCGCCAACGGTGATGGCATTCGTTGATATTCAAAATGTATTTAATTCACTCGAACAGCGTGCACAGATGTTCTCTGATGCAGAAGCATACGCAGAAGAACTACAAGAAGAAATTGTAGCTCGTCGCCATAAAATTACAGATATTGATAGTGAAATAGAGCTTTACAAAAAGGGCAGCGATAAACGCAAGGAATTAGAACAAAAACAAAAACTTGATTCACTTGCTTACAACGTTTTTGTAGATTGCTGCGAGGATAAATTGAAACGATTTGAAGCCCGTGGCATTCGAAGCATGTATGACAATATTCGCGCCGCAGCTGAAAAACTTTCCAAAGAAAATGGATGGGATGTTGTTTTTGTAAATGACGCAGCCGTGAAATTACCCGACGGCGATAACCCAAACATCATGGGTGAAATTGCGAGCAGGCGAGTGCTCTACGCAAACACCAACTTCGATGTTACAGATCAATTGATCGAATATATGAACGGCGAGTTTGATGAGATGGCGGTTCGGTAGTCCTATAAAGGAACCTCAATGGGTCATACATCTGCATCTATAGCCGAACTCATCGGCGCAACTATTGAAGGATCGTCTGAGGCTGTGATTGACGGAGTCTCCGCTGCTGATGTTGCACGACAGAGCCAATTGACGTTCATAACAAATATTGCGTATGCGAAGCAGTGGTTGGAATCAGCGGGTGCTGTTGCAATTATGGGCAACAAAGTTGACTGTACAAACATTAATTTTGGTAATAAGACAATCTTGCTTGTAGATAATCCCGACCTCGCGATGGCCAAAGTATTAAAGTTGTTCGCTTTGCCAGAAGACAAACCAGTTGTTGGTGTCCACGAATCTTGTGCCGTTGACCCAACAGCAATAATCGGAGCGGATGTACGAATTGGCCCCTTCGTTCGGATTGGTAAGAATGTGACCATAGGCGATGGGTGTGTGATTCAATCAAATGTTCATATTGGGATGGATGCAACTGTGGGATCGCAAACAGTCCTCCATTCGGGTGTTTCAATCGGCTCGTTTTGCCATGTAGGATCTCACTGCATTTTGTATGCAAATGTTGTTATTGGTGCTGATGGATTTGGGTACAGACCTGCAGAAGATGGCAGCCACCTTGTAAAAATGATCCATGTTGGAAATGTAGAGATCCACGATTATGTAGAAATCGGAGCTGTGAGTAGTGTCGATCGCGGCAAATTTGCATCAACGATCGTGGGAAAAGGCACAAAAATTGATAATCACGTGCAAGTTGGCCATAATGTCCAAATTGGGCAAAATTGTGTGATTGCAGCCTATACGGGGCTTGCCGGGTCAGTTCAAATTGGAGATTGGTGCCAAATTGGGGCTGGGACTGGGATTGTTCCACACATCAAAATAGGCTCTGGGGCTATGATTGGGGCGAAAAGTGGCGTGATGAATGATATTCCTGCTGGGGAATCATGGCTGGGTGTGCCTGCGGGACCTACTAAAAATACGTTGCGGCAGTGGTCCGCTGTACGTAAACTACCCGGAATCATTCATAAACTTGCCCAGCGAGATTCCTAATGGAATCCTGTTGGTGGGCAGAAGATCTCAGCAACCATGGCAGAAGAAGCAAAACAACAATTCGACAAAACATGCACGACGTTCATGCAGAGAACGGTTGCAAAGCCTGTGACCATCAGCGGCAAGGGTTTGCTCACTGGCTCTGATGTTGACATTGTAATTGAGCCTGCTGGTACAAACGAAGGCATCGTATTTGAACGCGTGGATCTTGATTCGCCCGTAAAAATTGAAGCTACCGTCGATCATGCGATACATGATCGAGCAAGGCGGACGGCACTTGGGGTTGGTGATGCATCGATTGAGACAGTCGAACATCTCATGTCTGCACTTTCGGGCTTGTCTATCGACAATGCACTCATTCGTGTGGATGGACCAGAAATTCCCGGTGGTGACGGCTCAGCACTTCTATTTGTGGAGAGTTTGGTTCGAGCGGGAACGATCGAGCAGGGGGAACCTAGGATGATATTAAAAATAGAAGAGCCAATATATGTACAAGATGGTGATGCAATGATCGCTGCATTTCCAAGTGATTCCCAAGGGTTGCAGGTTGTTTATGATTTAGATTATGGCACTTCTTCTGATCGAATTGCAAGGCAAATGCAATCGTGGAATAGTATGCGTGGGTCATATCTCGATGATGTTGCACCCGCTCGCACTTTTAGTTTGCAAGAGGAAGCCTCCGCTTTGCAGGCAAAAGGAATGTGCACACACTTGTCACCAAAAGACGTTCTTGTCATTGGAGAGAATGGACCGATTGACAACGCGTATCGGTTTGAAAATGAACCTGCTCGTCACAAGATCCTAGACATCATTGGAGATTTATATCTTGCTGGCGCGCATATCCAAGGACGCATCGTTGCAAGTCGTTCTGGTCATGCGTTGAACAGACAACTGTGCAAGGCAATTCTAGAACAGAATCGTGAAAGCGATAGAACAAAAGTTATTCAAGACGGCTGCGTCATGGACGTGCGTGATATTCAACGCATTATGCCTCACCGTTATCCGATGTTGCTTGTAGATAGAGTCGTTGAAATGGAGGGTGATCAACGCGCACTTGGAATTAAAAATGTAACCATCAACGAGCCTTTTTTCGAAGGGCATTATCCGGGCACGCCGATTATGCCAGGCGTACTCGTTGTCGAGGCAATGGCGCAACTTGGTGGCTTGTTGATGAGTAGAAAACTAGAGCATACTGGTAAAATTGCCATTCTTCTAAGTTTGGATCAAGTGAAACTCCGTCATCCTGTTACACCAGGTGACCAGTTACTTCTAGAAGCGGTAGCAGTACGGGCTGGGACTAGAACAGCAGCGTTGAAATGTAAAGCTTTTGTAGGTTCTAAAATTGCTGCTGAAGCGGCAGTGAAATTCATGATGGTTGATGCGGAGCAAGAGTAGAATGTGTGATCAAATGACGACAAATTGTGATATACATGTTTCTGCAGTGATTGATCCATCGGCAGCGATAGACCAATCAGCTGTGATTGGGCCGGGTTGCGTTATTGGCCCGGATGTTTGCATTGGTGCAGAAACTGTGTTGATGAATCACGTGACCGTGCAATGCAATACCACGATCGGACGTGGCAATACCATGTATCCATTCTCAGTGATTGGTGGTGATCCACAAGATAAAAAGTTTGACGGGGAAATGACTACGCTTGAGATTGGCGATGACAATGAAATACGCGAGCATGTCACGATTCACCGTGGTACTGGAAATGGTGGCGGAAGAACTATCGTTGGTGATAGGAATCTTCTCATGGTTGGGTGCCATGTTGCACATGATTGCGTGCTTGGGAATGAGATTATTTTGGCCAATCAAGTGATGTTGGCTGGGCATGTAGAGATTGATGATGGTGCAGCAATCGGCGGAGGTACGGGTGTGAATCAATTTTCGGCTATTGGCCGCTGCTCATATGTTGGCGGGTTGGCGAGAATTACCAAAGATGTGCCACCGTACATGATCGTCGAGGGGACACCTGCAGAGGTTCGAGCGGTCAATGTTGTGGCGATGTCAAGGCGTGGATATTCAGAGCCCCACATCGAAGCGACAAAAGAAGCTTTCAGACGTTTGTTCCGCGAAAATGGCGGTTCCATTGCACAGAGGCTAGCAGACGTCCTGCGAGATTTAGGTGAGCATGAGTCAGTGCAGCACCTTTGTCGTGCGGTGTCTGCGTCAAATGATGGCAAACACGGCCGGTCAAACGAAAAAAAGTAGCTACATAAGAAATTGTTAGGGGGCCACTGATTGGCACGGGTCTTCTTGCTTGGTGTACAACGTCTATGCCTTATAGACGCATCCCCGTTTTTAGCTTTGAGCATTACCCTCAAAACGTCCGATAACATTCAGTTTTTTTAATAAATCTGTGTGAATTTGAACAACTTCTTCATTTGGAGTGTTATCGGGTCGAAGCATTGAAAGGAACTTGTGGGAAAAAGTGCCCGTATAAGCAGTTCCTTTGTCAAGATATGAATATCAGCCATAACAATACAATTTTTAGCATTTTCTCAGATGCTAAGCGACCACAACGAGTAATGTGGTTACTCTTTGGCATAGTTTCACTCAGTCTTGCGGACCTCACGCTCACAACAATGTATCTCACTAGTGTTGGTATGACTGAGGGAAACCCCATCGCAGCGTGGCTCTTGACTCAAACAAATTCCTTGTGGGTTCTTGCACTTTACAAAGGGGTTACTGTTGCAACTTGTGTAACCCTTCTTTTTTACATGCGTAATAACCGGCAAGGAGAGTTGGCAGCATGGTGTTCGATGTTGATTATGACTGCACTCTCGATTTGGTGGAACCAATACGCGATGTATCAACCAGACCTACCTCCTTCAGAAGATCAAATAGTGATGGTTCAAGATGAACCTGTGGTATTTGTGTCTCCTCAAAGGCAACGACACGCTCCTACTTTGATACAGTGAGCGAATGCTTACAAGAGTTTTGTTCATTGCGTTTCTATCAACCGTAGGTTGTAGCACTTCGCGTGCACCAGTCGCCCAATATAAATCATCATTGATCACGGAATCCCTTCCCTCGGCTATTTCCCTTGATCTTGAATTTGACCTGTCAAATAACAATGATGAGCCACTCAAACTTGTTACATATAGATATTTCGTCTCAGTCAATGGAGATATTGTGTATCGGGGTATGGTAGATGCCCAGCAAACTCTTCCTCGAGGTTCCACGACAAACGCAACAATTCCAATAGTTGTACCCCGAGCATATCTCGTGGGGCAAGATACAGTGGTGTGGCATATGAGGGGGACACTTGAGTACCTTTCACATGGGGCGCTTGCCGAAACGCTTGTTGATTCTAAATTATGGCAACCATCAACAACGGTGGCTGCATCAGATTATTTTGTAGTTCCACCTATCGAATAAGCGTACTTCAATCCCGCGTAGTACGCACAACCGAACCTTAACACGTGGTATAACCCATACAAGACACATATCTATTTTCTTTCAATAGGCAGTGCTTTATCTAAACATATAGTTTGCCGATGCATCAGCATCGTAATGTCGTTTGATTTTAAATCCATCCTTGACACGGCAACTCGCCACAACGCTTCTGACATTCACTTGGTAACAGGTGAATCTCCAATCATTCGTGTAGATACAAATTTATGTCGCGTCGATCTTCCCGTGCTCGATGCTGAAGCGATGGAATACATCATTGAAACAATGCTCGGTGAAACACATAAGGAAACATTGCAAAAAACCCAAGATGTAGATTTATCTTGGGCAACAGATACCTGTCGGTATAGGGTCAATGTCCATTACCAACGTGGTTTGCCTGCGATTGCAATGCGAACTGTAAAGTCAAATATTCCTCCTCTAGAAACATTGAATTTGCCTTCTGCGATAGAATCATTAGTCGATTTGCCGCGTGGGCTGGTTCTTGTAACAGGTGATACTGGTTCTGGTAAATCAACAACGCTTGCTTCACTTCTAGATCGAATAAACAAAACAAAACCTAGCCACATCATTACGCTTGAAGATCCTGTCGAATATACATTTGATTCAAATCAGTGTCTTGTGGAGCAGCGAGAACTAGGCAGGGATATGCCAAGTTTTGCTTCTGGTTTGAAGCATGCGCTGCGTCAAGATCCAGACATTATTCTTGTAGGAGAAATGCGTGATCTAGAAACAACGTCGCTTGCAATTTCTGCAGCAGAAACTGGGCACCTTGTGCTATCTACATTACATACAGTAAATGCAGCTCAAACAGTAGAACGAATCGTTGATATGTACCCCGCAAATCAACAATGTCAAGTGAGGTCAATGCTCGCCAACACATTGAAGGCGGTGATCTCACAGACACTTCTCCCAAAAATTGGAGGAGGAATGGTTCCTGCGGTTGAAGTGTTGTTGTGTAACGCTGCAGTTAGAAACATCATTCGTGAATCGAGAACATTCGAAATACCTAATGTAATAGAAACTAGCGGTCGAGCCGGGATGATCGCAAGAGACGCATCAATGGCATCATTGCTTTACAACGGTCTTGTAGAAAAAAGTGATGTGCTCGCAAACGCAACGGATCCACAACGAATGGAAATATCACTGGCAGCATAAGGAGATCACCATGCCCACCTACCGCTATGAACTACAACAAGAAGCGGGAGATCTGATGGCTGGTCAACTCGCAGCAGAGTCGGCTGCTGCTGCTGCAGAAGCGTTGCGTGAAAGAGGTGGGAGAATTGTTCGTCTGGTCCCATTTCAATCGAATGAAATAGGATTGATGCACCGAGTTTGGAAAATACTTAATGCGGGAAGCGGTCCAACTAAACGAGAGATATTAGATTTCACTACGCAGTTGGCTGTGATGATACGTGCAGGAATAAGTCTACGCGTAGCAATTGATGGTATTGCATCAAACATTGAAAACAAAGCATTTAAAGAAATCTTACGTTCCATGAAAGAAGACATTGAAGCGGGCTGTACGTTTTCAGATGCTATTGCTCAGTATCCAAAATTGTTTTCTCCTTTGTACATCAATATGGTTCGTGCTTCAGAACTCTCAGGATCTTTTGGACACATGCTTGACCGAATTGCAAAAATTATCACGCGACAAATTGAAACCAGAAAAATGATGATTGGAGCAAGCATTTACCCCGCAGTCATCGGCGGGCTCGCAACAGTTGTTACTATTTTTCTATTAACTTTTGTACTCCCTAGATTTGCAGGCGTTTTTGCAGGAAAAGAAAGTGTTCTTCCTTGGCCAACGTTATTTTTGATGGGATTAAGTGCGTGGATGGTTTTGTATTGGTGGACGATTCCTATCACTCTTACGATGGCTGTCATAGGTGTTATATTTGGTGGAAGAACGAAACGGGGATTACAACTTATTGATACTTTAAAACTTCATTTTCCTGTAGTTCGGAAAATGTTGCGTGCGTTGTATATCAACCGATCTCTGCAAACACTTGGAGAACTGATCAACGCAGGTGTCCCCATGCTTAGCGCACTTGAAGTTACTGGTGATATTTCAGGTAATCAACATTACAAAAAACTATGGTATGAAGTTCGCAAAGGGGCTCGAGAAGGCGATAGGATTGCTAAGACCGTTGAAAGTACAAAATTGTTGCCCAAGCCAGTGATTCAGATGGTCGGGGCCGGTGAAGAATCGGGTCGGCTTGGAGATGTTTTGCAGGAAGTCGCGGAATATTATGACCGAGTTCTTCGCGATGCAGTAAAAACATTTACCAGTTTGCTTGAACCAGCAATGATTGTTTTTATGGGTGGAATTGTCGGCTTTATTGCGATGGCAATTATTCTTCCAATCTTCAAAATGAGCGCGGTGGTTTCAGGATGATGAAAAAACTTTGCAATAAAAAATACAGATCGATTCAGAGAAGAGGGTTCTGGATTATGGAATCGACGATTGCTATTGCGGTTATTGGAATTGGCGTTGTTGCAGTTGTTGGTTCTCAACAAGCGTGGCATATTCAAGCCGTTGTGTCAGATCGACTTGCAACTGGTATGCGACTGGCCATTGAAATACGAGAGTTGTCACTGTTGCTTCCAGCAAATGATCCGGTTACTGGAGTTGCGACGTGGGGGAGTGAACCGGGCGAGATTTTACCCGATGATCTTGATGATCTTGATGATTTAGATGGTGTTACATTTGCAACACCTATTGATGCAACTCGATCACAAATTGTAGGGATGAGCGGGTGGACACAAGAAGTTAGTGTGCAGTGCGTGAATCCGTTTAATGTTTTGCAAATTGTTTCAGATGGGGCTTCGGAGGTTGTTCAGATGGAAGTTGTTGTCGAATGTGATGGGGAAGAAATCACGAGGTTGTCATGGATTTCACCGCGATGAAATATCAAATACATACTACTTATACGCTTCCCTGCATTTGTGGGGGTTTACGTTCTCGGCAACGGCGAGGTTGGGCAACTATACCAGCGCTTTTAATGCTTGGTGTCATTGCTTCAATTACTGCTGGGATGGCAAGCGTTTCTTGGACAAACCTTCAGAGTGCAAATGCGATGATCGCAATTTCACGAGCTCAATCGGCAGCAGAGTCGGGACTTTCCTTTGGAGCTAGGCGTTTACAAAGTGTTGTAAATCGATTTATCATTGATCAAGGAGTTATTGACGCAGACTTATCTGACAAATTGTGGCTTGGAACTTGGACGAGCGGTGACGGGCTTATCACAGTACTACCCTCAGATGACTATGTCATAACCTCTCCAACGGGTATTGGGATTGTCCACGAACTTTACGATGTTTCTGATGAAATAGATTTGCATTCTGTGGAACGTGTTGTTGAAGATGCACTCCTGCCAATGCTCACAAATGGTGAGTACCATCTTGAACTTAAACCAGTCGCATTAGATTCGGATCCGGATGGCTCAATCTTTAGATTGAGTTATGAATTGCTAAGTGGGCAGACAAAAATACAAATTACAAGTATTGGGGAAAGTAATGGTATCTCGCGTTCAATTTCTATGGAGTTTGATCTTGATAAACGTATTGATTATGCAATCATCGCCATGTCAAGATTGATGCTTGGCAGAAACGTTCTAGTTGAAGGACCAGTGGGAACACGCTATGGAATTGATGCAGATGAATTGAATGCTGTATTTGGTTCACCGCTTGTAATGAAAAGCGATTTTCATGGAATTGATAGCGGTGTTCTTGATATTATCCTTGAATCATTTTCACAATTAGTACAAATTGATGATGTCGATGGTGATCACCGTTTGCGTGTGAACCACGCTTCTGAATCAAATGGATTGGGCGGGGTGTTATCAGATTACGATGGTGATGAATTTGTAACAGATTTTGATTTATTTTTATCTCATTTTGACGCAGACGGCGACATTGCCGTTGTGTACGATCCTGCACAAGCAGCGACAGCGGGTTTTCCGGGGCTCTCCCAAGAATTTAGTGATGACATGCAACTTGCAATGCTCATTGACCACGCAAGAGCAGACCGAAACAACGATGGTGTTGTTAACAACACAGATCGCGAACTTGGTTGGGATGACGGGATTATTGATAGTAAAGATCGGTATGGCAAAGTAGATGGCAATATTAGTTTTGCAGTTTCGATGTCTGATTGGGAAACACAAACTGCAAAAGATTGGCAATCAGATGTGCAAGGAGCCATTACTCCAGACTATGGAGAATCACCAGCAGCATTCGAAGTTTCTGAAGAACAATTAACAGAACTTACAACTGATATGTTTGCAGGATCTTCTAGTTGGTTTGAAACACAATCATTGACAGGCACAGCTTTTGGTGACACGAGCACTGGGCAAGTTCAATCAAATATAGCCAATGGAGGCACGTATACACCTGCATCAGGAAGTAGTTGGGAAGGTGTTCCGTTTGAATCATCTGGTGCCTACGATTGGTATCAACGCCCCATATATCAAAACATGACATTTACTGATGTGCGAATCCCGATTGGAACAAATGCAGTTTTTGAAGATTGCACATTTGTTGGTGTAACTTGGGTAGAAACAACGGAGCAAGTTGATGATCCAAATTGGAATTACGCCGGTGCTGTTGAGCCCAATGGATCTGGCGGTTATGAGATACGTTATGAAGACCTTGAAGCAACTTCGGGTTCAATAACGTATGCTGACACGCGTTCGGTTTCAAACAATGTACGATTCCACGATTGCACATTTCTTGGTTCTATTGCCGGCGATGTTCCAAGTGAATTCACGCATTGGAGAAATAAAGTACAGGTAACGGGAGAATCTCGTTTTTTTATTGATCCCGATGATCCTAACTTAGTCGATCAGCCAGATGGTGCTGTGTTGCAGTCAGTGTTAGAGGGGATTGATCCAATTGATCTTGAACAAATGGCACGCAGTTCAATTTTAATGCCGGGCTGGTCAGTAGAAATAGGAGCGTTTACTAACGATGAATCAGTAGGTGTTAACTTGCAGGGAACAATAGTGACGGGGTTGTTGGATCTTCGAGGAGTCGTTGATGTTCACGGCGCGATTCTCTCAACATACCGCCCAGTTTCTGATGAAGGTCCGCTTTTTTATGGTGGCGAACCAGATGCATTTAACACAACCATTGGTTACTTTGGGCCAGAAGATGGTGACGGGGAAGGTGTTGATGAGGCAACTAAACCGTTTACAGGGTATGGCCGTATTTCGTTGCGAGCGAATCCAGATGCGTCGCTTCCCGACGGTGTGCCCTGGCCAATTACAATCGTTGCAGATTCATCAAGTTATCAGGAGGGGTACGAATGAGAAAAGGTTTTACGCTTCCAGAAGTTCTTGTAGCCCTTGCTATCTCTGCGGTCTTGCTCGCAGGCTTGTTCGCTTCTTTGCAGGGAACAGTTGGTGCGTATAGGCGGAGCGCTGCTGAGGGAGTAAATCGCCTCACAGCTCGGCTTCTAGTTGAACGCATAGCGCTTTTGGTTAGAACTGGTGTTTCGTTTGGACCACTTCCTAGTGTTGCAACTGAAAATGAAGTCGAAAGCAACATTCTAGAAATAACGACTCCAAGTGGGCAACAAGTAGAAATCGAGTGGGATAGTGTGAATGAACTGTTAACGATGACGGTTGATGGCACAGGCGCCACTGTACTTGGAGGAGTTGTTCAAACAACAGGTGGCGCAACAATTACTCCGTTTTTGTTGCAATATGAAAACGGCACGACATTGCAACGAGTGACAATCAACCTTGCAGTTGACCCAGATCCAGAACACGCAACAGCGATGGATGGGGGGGAAGAAACGATTCGATTGACAACTTCGGTAATGCCGCGAGGTGGGTTGTATTAAAAATTTCGCAGTGGTTATGTTCTGAATTAGTTTGCAATTTTATTGCAATATTACGAAGTAGTTAATTTAACTCTTGAAGCGATTGTGTATGCAGTGAGCGAATCTTTCGCTTCAGCGATGATACGCGCAATAGGTTCAGTATTACTTGGTCTAACGTGTACCCACCCTTCTTCAAAATCAACGCGTAAACCATCGCTATTGTTTTGTTTGTCCGAAGAGTAATGTTCTTGAAGCCGTGCAATTTCTTTATCAAGTACAGGAATGCCGCCGAGATCAGCGAGGTCAATTGTTTTCTTAATAATTTCATATTTAGGAAGTGCGTTGACAATTGCTGAAAGTCGCTCTTCTCTCGTTTGCATCAAATCAAGAATGAGAGCCATACCACTGAGGCTGTCGCGAACCCAACAGACTTTTGGAAATATCACGCCGCCATTTCCTTCGCCGCCAATAATACAACCGTGTTCTTTCATTACGCCAGCGACGTTCGCCTCGCCAACGGCAGAACGGTGTGCAGTGCCACCATGTGTTGCAGCGATGTCATCAACCATTCGACTTGTAGAAAGGTTTGCTGCTGTTGATGCTCCGGGGTTTTCACGAAGCCAGTGGTCAACAGCGAGAGCAAGCGTGTACTCCTCTCCAATGTATCTGCCATTTTCATCAACAACGGCAAGACGATCTGCATCTGGGTCTTGCGCAAACCCAACATCAGCATCGAATTTAACAACGGCATCACACAAATCAGTCAAATTGACTTCTTTTGGTTCGGGTTCGTGTGCGAACTCGCCTGTTGGTTCGCCATTGAGATGCAAAATTTCACATCCTAAATGTTCAAGTAATCGTAAACCACCAACGCACCCTGCGCCGTTGATTGAATCTAGCACAACACGAAACTGTTTTTTTTGAATCGGTTGAGGGTCAATAATACCGAGCACTTTTGAAATGTGCGTGTCGTGACCGTAGGTGTTTTCTTCGAGTTTCCCTGAGTCGCAAACAGGGAGCCGGACCTTGTCGTGGAAGCGACGAATAATTTCTTTCGCGTCTTGCACAGGCGGGGCGAGACCGTCCCCATCTAGGCACTTCATGCCATTCCATGGAGTTGGATTGTGTGATGCCGTGACGATGATGCCACCATCTGCGTGCAACGCGCCAATCATTACTCCGGCAGTGGGTGTTGCAACAACACCAAGGTCTACAACTTCGCACCCGCATGAGACAAAAGCATCTGCAACAGCTTTTGCAAGTTCGGGCCCACTGGGTCTGCTGTCTCGAGCAACGCAAAGTTTTGGAATTCTGCCAAGCCTATCGTGTAGAAAAGATACAAAAGCAGCAGCGTAATTGTTTGCGACTTCGGGTGTCATCGTCTTTCCGACGATACCTCGAGCGCCTGAAACAGAGAGCATTAATGGGGCTTCGTTCATGGTGTATAAGTTGCCTTGCAGTGAGAGGCTTCGGTTACGGTGACAGATACAATTTTATTTGGAGGGGAAATGTGCACACACTGTGCAATGTACATGGCTACGTGTTCTGTTGAAGGGTTTTGATTATTCATTTCAGGACATGTATTCAGGTTTGCATGATGTAGCGGTTCGATCGCACGAGAAAGTTGCCCCTCCACATCTAGAAAGTCAATGAGTAGACCATCTTTATCAAGTTTATCACCCTGCACTGTAAGCACAACTTTCCAATCATGGCTGTGTGACATTTCTTCAACACCACAAATAGTGACAGCGTGCTCTGCAGTAAATGATTTCTCAACAGAAACTTCAAACATCGGTTGCATTCCACTCTTCTTGCACGGTCCACTCAAATGGCTTTACTGAGCAATCGATGTGCACGGCGAAAAAACCACCGCGATGTTTAAGTACAAGTGGCCAAATGATTGATTTGTCAGTATCTGGTATATCAAATGATGCGACATCCTCAACAGGAACCCATTCGAGTGTCCCCTCGTCCATTTCCATTGATGCAATTTCGTTATGATCAATTGCACGTGTTACTTCATATAAGAATATCAGCCAATGTGTTTCGCCTTCGTAGGCGGTTTCCGCAAGCATTCCAGAAAGCCGAACCTCATTCGTTGCAAGTTGCACGCCGGCTTCTTCTTGAATTTCTCTAATTGCACACGCGTGGGGACTTTCACCAATCACCGCCTCGAGTTTTCCTCCAATTGGCGAATACTGATTAGCATTTGGAGCCTTGCATCTTTTTAAAAGAAGAAGGCGGTCATCTTGATCGTAGAGATAGCAGAGTACGGCAATTTTATATGGTAATCCAGTAATATCTTGTGTCATTTGACAACCTCTTTGAAATGTTCCTTCATCTCTATTACCGCCTTCCGCATTCCAACAAAAACACAACGACTGACAATCGAATGTCCTATGTGAAGTTCAGTCAAGCCATCAAGTGCAACAATACGACTTACATTATGATAATTTAATCCGTGCCCAGCGTTGCATTGCATGCCAAGCGTGCGAACTTGTTCAATCGATTTTTTGATGCGGTCAATGCTCTTCTCTACTTCCTCATGAGAAAGTGAGAACTCGTTATTCTCGATGGATTCGGCGTAGGGACCAGTGTGAATTTCACAAACATCGCAGCCGGCTTCTTTGGCGGCATTTATTTGGTGTGTTTCAGCATCGATGAATGCACTGACTCGAAGGGACGCGCGGTGTAAAGTGTGGATTACCTCTTTTAGCCGATGTAGGTCGCCACAAATATCGAGCCCGCCTTCGGTTGTGATTTCATCTCTGCCTTCTGGCACAAGCATGACCATTTCGGGTTTGGTAGCGATGGCGATTGCTACCATCTCGTCCGTAGCTGCCATTTCTAAATTAAGAGGAACTTTTACATTTTTCCGAAGTAGGGCAAGATCGTCATCTTGCATGTGGCGGCGATCTTCCCTGATGTGGAGTGTGATTCCATCAGCGCCACCAAGTTCGGCCTCGTGGGCTGCCGCTATAGGGTCCGGTTCGTAGGTCTTACGAGCCTCACGAATAGTCGCGACATGATCAATGTTGACACAAAGTTTTACCATTGGTTACTCCCACAAGGGGAACGGCGAGTATACTTCGCCACATAGCAATTGTACTCTCTTGTCCCACAACTTGAACCTAGTGACCGAATTTCTACATGTCAGAATTTGACAAAAAACTAGCACAACTACAAGCCGACCTGAATACACAGGGCGACCGCGTTGTCGAGCAACTTTTTAAATCGGTTGAAGCTTGTTTTGGGTCAGATAATGAAGTCGCAGAATCAGTTCTACGTGGTGAAGCATTCATCGATCAAGTAGATGTTGAAATTGAGCGAGCATGCATCGACTTGCTTCGCCTTGGGTCAACTGATGAAAAGGGAATCAGAAGCGTTCTGACTGTTGTGAAAGTGAACAATGAACTTGAGCGCATTGCAGATTGCGCATCTCTCATCGCAGAGAAAACACTGCAAGATGGTTCTCCGGTTTCGCAAGCCCCGCCTACGTTTAGAGTGATGGCGAATAGTGTTGTGGGCATGGCGAGAGACACAAACAAAGCGTTGTCTGATACCGACACAGAATTTGCAGTTCGCGTCCTTTCTTTTGATGACACTGTTGATCGTTTCCGAAAAGAAATTGTCCTTGATGTACAACACCGAACAGGGGATGGATCTCTTGACCCACTTGTTGCATTTGAGTTGCTTTCAGTAACAAGATCATTAGAGCGAATAGCAGATCACTGTACTAATATTTGTGAACAAGTAATTTATCTTGGCACGGGGAAAATAGTACGACACCTTCCGGACGGTTGGACAACGCCGGAAACACCTGAGTTTTGAGTATTTTGTTTTGAGTACTGTCCCATCATCTATTCTGCAACTACTTGCTCGTTTTGGTCAAGAACATGTATTGCAACATTGGGATGAACTGAGCACCACTTCGAAATCAAAATTACTAAAACAAATCGAATCAATAGATTTTGAGATTTTTGATCAACTTGTAGCGGTATCCCAGTGCAACGCAAATAAATCTAGTGAAAATGCTATTTTGCCAAGCCCATTTATTTCAGTAGCAGATGAAGGCATTGGTTGGGATGATGTAGAAAAGGCGGGCGAGGCTCTTGTTCGGCAGGGCAAGTTGGGCGTACTTACGGTAGCTGGCGGGCAAGGGACGAGACTTGGTTGGAATGGCCCAAAAGGCACGTTTCCAGCAACGCCGATTACAGGCAAATCACTTTTTCAATTGATTGCTGAACAAATACTTTTTGCCTCAGAAAAATACGAAGTGGCGATCCCTTGGTACATCATGACGAGCGTTGAAAACGATGAAATCACACGTTCTTTTTTGCTCGACAATAATTGCTTTGGCTTAGATAGAACTGACATTTTCGTTTTTCCACAGGGTGTTATTCCGGCAGTTGATATGAACGGAAAGATGTTACTTGTTGAAAAAGATCAAATATTTATGAACCCCGATGGACACGGTGGTGTAATCACTGCATTACACCGCAGTGGGGCATTAGAAGAAATGGCGTCGCGAGGAATTGAACATTTGGCTTATGTCCAAGTTGACAATCCCTTAGTAAAAGTTATTGATCCAATATTTTTGGGTCTGCATTGCAGTGATCGATCCTCTAGAGAAGTATCAAGTAAATGTGTGATGAAAAGTGATCCAGATGAACGGGTTGGTGTTTTTTGTAAACGAGGTGCGTCTACAAGTATTGTTGAGTACAGTGACATGACTACTGAACAAACACACGAGAAGCATGGCGACAACCTTGCGTATTGTTGCGGTTCAATCGCAGCACATCTTTTTGCAACAAGTTTTATTGAAAGTGCTGCAAGTGATTTGCCGTGGCATGTGGCACATAAAGTAGTTCCATTTATTGATTCTTCCACTGGTGAAAAAGTAACACCACAGAAAGCAAATGCGTATAAATTTGAACGATTTGTCTTTGATGTACTGCCACTTGCTTCAAATTCTATTGTTCTAGAAACAGAACGTAATGAAGAATTCGCCCCGATTAAAAATGCAAGCGGTCATGATTCTGCTGAAACGAGCATGAAATTGCAGTGCGAACGTGCCACCGCTTGGTTACAAGCTTGTGGTGTTGAAGTTGCCTTGGGAGCAACAGTGGAAATTAGTCCAACGACAGCTGCATCGATTGGGGATTTGAAAAGAACGACACTTCCTACGCAGATAACTGCAGGCGAAATCGTCTCGTTGTAATACCTATGGAAGAGTGGATCAATCAACTGTTTTCAATGATCGACCCGACTTGGGGTCCGTGGGTTGTATTCGGATTGCTGTTATTGTCAGGAATAGGGATTCCGCTTGGGGAAGACATCATTATTATTCCAGCCGGGATGATTGTTGCGCATGGTCAAATGCCCCTAGTTCCCACACTATTGGCAGCATATTTTGGTGTTGTATGTGGCGACTTACTGTGGTTTATTGTTTGTTCTAAATTTGGCACCAAGATTTTGCACAAAAAATGGTTTAAGCGATTCATACACCCTAAGAGGATGTTGCAAGCGAAATATCAATTTGATAAGAGGGGTGCATGGGTCATCGTCCTTGCGAGATTCATTCCTGCGAGTAGAACAACAACAATTACAGTTGCCGGGTTGATGCACATGCCGTTCTTTAAGTTTGCACTCCCAACACTGGTTTGTTGTTTGATCACAGCACCAGCCCAGTTGTTTGCTGGTTGGTGGATTGCGGAAAGTTTGCAGGCCAAAAGTTCGGTGGAATTGATAGTTCGGCTATTGGGTCTAGTGATGGTGGTTGTAGCAGTGGTTTGGGCATACAGATTGTGGTCAAGCCATAGGGCATCTGGAAAAAGTGTTCCACGCGCAAGGGCCTCTTGGTTACGCAGATTCAAAAAATAAGCGTGTTTCTTGCACCTTCCGCTATAATACGTCCTTATGAGAACAGTAATTACAGGTCAAATAGGAATGGACAAAAAGCCTTACCTTGAAGAGGTGGAACGGCTTGCTGGTGAACGAGGTGGAAACATTGACGTGTTCAATGTTGGTCAGATGATGTATTCAGAAGGACCAGATATCCGAGAAGGTCGAATTCTTGACTTGCCACTCAGTCGGTTGCACTCACTGCGACGTGCAGCAATAAAAGATATTGTTTCTGAAACGTCACCGTTTTGCGAACATCCCAACGTGATCATGAATACTCACGCTACATTTCGATGGCGTCATGGATTATTTCCTGCATTCGACTTTGACCAACTCATTGAATTTCAACCAGATTTGTTTATTTGCCTTGTAGATAACATAGAAGTTGTCCACGATCGTCTTCATGCTGAACATGACATAGACGCAACGTTAAAAGATTGTATGGTTTGGCGGGAAGAAGAAATTCTCGCAACTGAGCTGATGGCACAAGCAGTCGGTTGCCGTAACAGTTTTTATGTTCTAAGTCGTGGTCGACATCAATCTACTTCCGAGACGTGTTACCGACTTGTGGCTAGAAATGACATGAAGAAAGTGTATCCAAGCTTTCCAATGAGCCATGTTGTGGATTTGCCCGACGTCCTTGCAGAAATAGATCAATTCAGAGCAGCCCTAGCCGAGCACTTTATTACTTTTGATCCTGCTGATGTTGATGAAAAACTCTTGCTTGATCGTGGTATTGAAGCTGCAAAGAATGGTAAAGATTGGATTGAAGTAGAACCGCACGCTTTTGGTGGAAAAATAGATGGGGAGCCGATGCGTGTTTCTGTTCGGGAAATCCTTGATATTGCAGGTGATATCGATGGACAAATATACATGCGTGATTTTAGATTGATTGATCAATCTGACATGATTGTCTCGTTGGTGCCAGAGTTGCCCGGTGGTATTCCTGGATTATCAAGTGGTGTTGAACGCGAGCTTCAGCATGCTTGGGAACACACGAAGGAAGTGTATGTTGTGTGGAAACCAGAGAAGCCACCATCACCATTTATTACTGAGACTGCCACGAAGATCTTTAAGACTGTTGAAGAAGCACTTGCGTTCTTTCAAGAGCAAGGGTACTTCGCGATGACAAACTTGTTTGGTCATTGATCAGCGTCATACTTAACCCATTCAAGTGACAAGCCTTCTGGCGGCATGGTAATTCCTGTACGTTGCCTATCTTTCGATGCGATAATTTCTGAGATGTCTGAAATGTTTGTTTTTCCTCTGCCCACATCGACAAGGGTGCCAGCAATAATACGAACCATGTTCCAGAGAAAACCATTTCCTGAAACATCAATAGCAATTCGCCATGGTGCAACAGTTTCAACAGAGCAAGCATCAATTCTGCGAATGGTTGTTTCGCGACCATGGTTTATTTTGGTGAACGCTGCGAAATCATGTTCTCCAATAAGAAGTTCGCATGCTTCTTGCATACGCTCAAGGTCCAGTTCATACGCTGTTGTTGCAACGAAGTGACGATCAAAGAGAGGTTTCCTTCTTGGGTCCTTGCAGCCATGGGCAAGCATGTAGCGATATCCCTTGGAAATACAATCTCCAATTGGGTTGAATTCGAAGGGCACGAGGTCAGCGTTAACGATTCTGATATCGCTTGGTAATTTTGAATTGACAGCACATAGCATTCTAAAAGGGTCAATATCTGTATCTGCATCAAAGACTGCCACTTGCCCACGAGCGTGGACTCCTGCGTCGGTCCTCGATGCGCCGTGAAGCCTAATAGGCTGCCTGGTGGCTTCACGTATCGCCAATTCTAGGTCTTCCTGTACCGTCCGTAGGCTTTCCCCAATGGGTGGAGCTTGCTTTTGCCATCCATGAAACGCTGTTCCGTCATATGCAACTATAAACCGATATCTTGCCATTCCTGCATCATAATTGACCAGCGACCAACTTGACCCGTGGTCAAGTTGGTCGCGGGTCAATTATGATGCGTGTATGCGGATCATGCACATTTCAACTCGGCTCATTCTAGGCGGATCGCAGGAAAACACGATTCTTTCTTGTGAGGGTCAAGCAGATGCAGGAAATGAAGTATCACTCGTATACGGGCCGATTTACGGACCAGAAGGGTCGTTGAGAGATAGGGTGGCGTCCCACGGCGGAATTGATCTTATAGAAACACCGAATCTCGTCAGGCAACTAGCGCCGTTGCAAGATTATCGATGTTACAGGGATTTAAAACGGCTCATACGTTTTTGGAAGCCGGATGTTGTGCACACTCATTCATCTAAGGCTGGCATCATCGGAAGGGCAGCTGCGTGGAATCTTTCCGTTCCTTGCGTAGTACACACGATACATGGGCTTCCATTTCACCCGTATGAGAAAGCTTGGCGAAATACCCTCTACGTTGCATCAGAAAGATGGGCCGCGAAGCGGTGTCACAAAATTGCGTGTGTTGCAGATGCAATGCGAGATCAATCGCTTGCCAAGGGGATTGGAAAACAAAAGCAGTTCTCCACAATTTATAGTGGAATGGAAGTCGATCGGTATTTATCTCCACAGAGAGATGGAGATGCAATGCGACAAGAACTTGGAATAGACAAAGATGATTTTGTTGTTGGCACTGTCTCAAGACTTGCAGAGCACAAGGGGCACGACGATGTTTTAGATGCACTCGGAGAGGTTTTACGAAACAGCCCAAAGTTGAAACTTCTTTGGGTTGGAGACGGATGGTGGAGAGAAAGGTTGGAACAACGAATCAGGGAGATGGGTATTGAAAAGCAAGTCATTTTCACTGGCCTTGTGCAACCTGAAACGATCGCAAATTATATTGCTGCAATGGACGTATTGGTTCATCCAAGTTATCGTGAGGGTTTGCCCCGCACGGTTGTGCAAGCAATGCTCGGCGCTAAGCCAGTGATCGCCAACGATGTTGATGGAACAAGAGAAGTGTGCATTTCAGGAAAAACTGGGTATCTCGTTGATGTTGGTGATCACGAAGCACTTCGCGTGGCAGTCTTAGAACTACAAGCTAATCCAGATAAACGAATGAACCTTGGGAATGAGGGAAGAGCGTTTTGTAAAGAACAATTCGCTGCAGACAAAATGGTGCAAGAATTAGACAAACTTTACCGCGAAGTCTTGGTACGCTAGTCGAACTATGACGAACATACTAATAGTTGGACCACACCCAGACGACCAAGAACTTGGCATGGGAGGCACGATTGCAAAATTTGCAAATGAAGGGCACAATGTATTACTTCTTGACATGACAAGTGGCGAACCGACACCCCATGGAACACCAGAAATTCGAGCAAAAGAAGCTGCAGCAGCGGCATCTATTCTAGGGGTCAAACGAACGACAGTGAATCTTCCAAATCGATACGTCGAACATTCAATTCCAGCAAGGCACGCCGTTGCTGCGGTGATTCGAGAACATCAAGCAGAAATAGTGTTCACCCCGTATTTTGAAGATGCGCATCCAGATCACGTTGCAACAACGAAAATTGTAGAAGATGCTCGCTTTGATGCAAAACTCACAAAGATTGATCTTGCAGGGGAGCCAATCTATCCAAAGTGGTTGTTTTACTATTACTGCACACATTTAAGAATTGTTCCAAACCCAAGTTTTCTGATTGATACAACGAATTATGCAAACCGAAAACGAGATGCTATTGTTGCCTATGAATCGCAATTTGTTGTTCCAGAAAACAATCGTTCGATCGTTGGTTGGGTTGAAGCGCAAGATAAGTATTTTGGTGGACGGTTGCGAACCGAAACTGCGGAGCCATTCTTTACCCGCGAACCAATTGGACTAACAGATTTAAAAAGTTTGGTTTAGTTTCCAGTTGAGCCAAAGCCGCCTGCACCACGAACGGTTTCATCTAATTCTTCCACAACCTCAAACGAAGCTTGCACAACAGGGGCGATAATCATTTGAGCGATACGCATATTTGTTTCGACCACAAATGGAACTTTGCCATGGTTGATCAGAGGAACCGAAAGCTCTCCCCGATAATCTGCATCGATCGTACCAGGTGAATTGGGAAGGGAAATGCCGAATTTTGAACCGAGCCCACTTCTTGGTCGTACTTGGGCTTCATAATGGTCTGGAAGTGCCATGGCAAAACCGAGGGGAATCATTGCAATTTCACCCACGTCAATCGTGATCGGCTCATCGTTGGCAGAAAATAAATCCATTCCAGCAGCATGCTCGGTTTGGTATGAGGGTACGACGGCTAGATCACGAAGTTTTTTGTATTTCACTTGGACAAGGTGCATACGAACATTGTAATTCCTCGTGGCGTATATGATGCAGAGAGATGGAACAAGAAACAATACCAACTTGGGCAATCCATAGGCGGCTTTATGAATGGGTGCTAGGCTTTGCAAAAACTCCAATGGCACCAGTTGCCCTCGCTCTGATCGCTTTTGTTGAAGCATTCATGCCATTTGTTCCGCCTGATGTCCTGCTGATACCTATGTGCCTCGAAAAACGTGCTAAATCAGCAGTTTTTGCAGCTATTTCTGTTATTTGCAGCGTCGCGGGCGCCATGGTTGGGTTTTTTATTATTGCATCAATCATTTCGAGTGGGGCGGGATGGTTTATCGGAGAAGATCAAATCCAACCAATGGTTGATGAGTTTGAAGTTAGAGGGCAACTTTGGGTATTTGTCGCAGCCTTGACACCAGCCCCGTTTTTTATCTTGACGGCAACTGCCGGTGTTGCGAAATTAAACTTTGGTCTCTTTTTTACCGCATGCATTGTTGGACGAACAATTCGTTACGGTCTTGAGGCTGGAATTGTGTGGTGGATTGGTGACCAAGCAAAAACGTTCATAGAAAAATGGTTTAACCTTGTGACCATTGTCGCTTGCCTGTTGGTTGCCCTTGGTTGGTGGGCTTTGCGGTAAGTTAACCGCCGATTGTGCTCATTGTTTTTTCTGGTCGTTCAAAATCATCACGATCCATCTCATGCCCCGCTGATTTTGTCCACATCGCATCGACAAAAAATTGACGTAATTCACCGTCGCTCGCACCGTTTCTCAGAAGTGGAAGGATTGACCATTCTTTATCGCTGAACAAACATGGTCGAACTGTGCCATCAGCCATCATTCTCATTCGGTCACATGCACCACAAAATGCTTGTGAAACAGAAGCGATGATTCCAATTCTGCCATTACCATTTTTAAACCGATAATTGACCGAGGTACTTGTTTTTGGATCATTTTCTGCGATGAGTTCATATTTGGTACGGATTTTTTCAAGCATATCGTGTGCAGTAACAACGTGTCTTTTTTCCCAGCGACGGCCAGCGTCAAGTGGCATAAATTCAATCAATCTCATGTCGACATTGTGTTCAATTGCAAAGTCAGCAAAGTCAATAATTTCATCATCGTTTACTCCCCGCATGACGACTGCGTTTACTTTTACAGGTTGTAATCCAACATCACGAAGGTGATCAATGGCTTCGATCACGGAAACAATTGAGGTTTGCGATCGAGTGATTGCGTCTTTGCGTTGTGGTTTTAAAGTGTCAAGGCTAACGGTCACTCGGTTCAGCCCATTTTCTTTCCAACGTTCCGCCCACTGTTTACGAATCCGAGAACCGTTTGTCGTAAGAGCTATATCTTTCAAACCCATCTTGCCTACTTCTTGTAGAAGTTCATCAAGATGGGGATACAAAGTAGGTTCGCCGCCCGTGATTCGTAATTTGTTGATACCAAGAGACATTGCAATACGGATAACGCGAATATATTCTTCAAGGCGTAACAGTTGCATCTTTGGGATGTATTTCACATCTGGGGCCATGCAATAAATGCAACGGAAGTTACATCGATCTGTAACTGATAGTCTTAGGTCTCTAATTTGCCTTCCATGAGAATCAAAAAGCGAATCCTTAAGAGCAGCCTTTGGCGGCGCTATGGGTGGTCTATGTTTCAAAATTGGAAGCGATGTACTCATTGGCTAAGTTGTGCATCATACCCTTTGTGAAAACTGCCTCGCAGGTAGTTTTTGTGCGCACAAACTTTTTTGATAATTTTCATGAAAAAAGGCGAATTATTGAGAGATTGCCAAAAACACGATTACGCTGCCGCACATGAATTACTTTTTGTGTGCAATAACAATAACAACATCGGTTTGTGCTGATTCTTGGCGAGTTCCTGAAGACTGCGAAACAATTACACAGGCGATAGAAATTGCCAAGGATGGAGACACTGTCTTGGTGGGTGTTGGTGTGTGGCGTGAGCGTATTGATCTTCTTGGAAAGTCTATTACCTTGCAATCGTTGATGGGTGCTGAAGAGACAGTCATTGATGGTGGTGGGATCGGATCAGTTGTTTCCTGTGTGAACGGAGAAGCATCGGACACGATCATCGAAGGGTTCACGATCACAGGTGGCAAGAATTCGCTGCAAGGAGGCGGCGTTCTTGCTATCAACACTTCTCCTACTTTTCGCTTATGCTTGATTGAATACAATCAGGCAACCCAAGGAGGAGGAATGTACGTGCAGGGCGGCGATCCAATTGTCGATCAATGTGTTTTTACAGGAAACAACGCAGAAAACGGTGATGGTATCTGGTCAAAACACGCAAGGCCTGTGCTTACGGCTTGTATTTTTGCAGGCGACTCAATTGGTTGGGAGAGTGGCGAGATGGTCACAATCAGGGACACTAACTCTCCAGCTGGCGCATGTTGTATTCGTGATGTGTGTGTTCAAACAGCATCGGTTGCATGTTGGGAAGCAGGTGGCTTGTATCGAGGTGAAAATGCAACATGTGAAGCAGCATGCGATCCCGTATGTGATGAAGACGTCTCTGGTGACGGTGTCGTAAATATGACGGATTTACTGCGGGTGATTGCTGCCTTTGGGTTTTGTCCCTGATAACGTAACACCCGTTGTGTTGTCATGCATCTTGGCAAGCATGTGATTGATGTCAATGTCCATCAACTCAAGGACCGCTTTCCCTCGCTTCGATAAATCCGCCACTGTCCACGGCGGTTCCCAAACAAGTGCAACTCGCACGCTCATGACGCCATCGACTTTCGATACCTCGTCAAAGACTTGCGTTGGCATCAAATCTGCAACAGGGCAGTTTGGCGTGGTGAGTGTCATGTCGATTTGTACAGTGCCATTTTCAATTTCTATCTTGCGTATAAGCCCAAGGTCGTAAATATTGATTGGTAACTCTGGATCTGTAATCGTTTTAATCGCAGTAATAATATTTTCTTGTAATGCACTCATTCTGTACTCGCCTCTTTATTGCCTTCTATCGCCGCAATCAACGTGTGCCAAGCAAGCGTTGCACATTTAACACGCATTGGAAATTCCCGCACGCCCGAAAATACAGCTAACTTTTTAGGCACACTCTCTGCTGTGCCATCACCAGCAACAAGTTCATGGAAGCCATGAAATATATCTTTTGCGTCCTGTATGGTTTTGCCCCGTAGCACTTCGGACATTAAGTCTGAAGATGCTGTTGAAATAGCACACCCCTCACCGTCAAATTTCACATCATTGATCGTCTCCCCGTCTAAACTTATTGTCACGACAATTTTGTCTCCGCAAAGTGGGTTATGTCCGGTGCCAATGCAGTCACACGGGTCGGTTTTACCACGATGTCTTGGGTTTTTAGCATGGTCGGTGACCATCTCTAAATAAAGTTCGCGTAAGTCAGACATTACCCGAGTATCCTCATTGCTTCTTGGATTCCCACGCCAAGATAATCAAGATCTTTACGAGTGTTATAGATGCAGAGCGAAGCGCGGCAGGTTGCGGCAAGTCCAAATCGTTTCATAAGTGGTTCTGCGCAGTGGTTACCCGTACGAATTGCAACACCAGCGTGATCAAGAATCGTCCCAACATCGTGGGGGTGAACACCTTTGAGTGTAAATGCGATCACGCCTGCATTTTGTTTAGAAGCGCCAATAAGTTCAACGCCATCAATTGCCAGCAATACTTCTCTGCCATAGGCGAGAAGTTCCTGTTCGTGTTTGAAAATTTCATCGTAACCAATCTCTTGGATCCAACTGACAGCCGCGCCAAAACCAATCGCTCCCGCTATGTTTGGCGTGCCCGCCTCAAACTTAAAGGGTACATCATTCCACGTTGTTTCTTCGAACGACACAGACAAAATCATGTCACCGCCGCCTTGCCAAGGTTCCATTTCTTGCAGCAATTCGTATTTGCCATACAAACACCCAATACCAGTTGGGCCAAACATTTTGTGCCCAGAAATTGCATAGAAGTCGCAACCTATATCTTGGATATCAACTTGCAAATGACCAACTGCTTGGGCGCCATCGACAACAGTCGTTGCTCCAACTTCCTTCGCCAACTTGCACATTTCCTTAACTGGATTGATCGTGCCAATTGCATTTGAGACGTGCGCCATCGAAACAAGTACGACGTTTGGAATAAGCAGGGACTTGTAAGCGTCCATATCAATTGATCCATCGTCGCAGACGGGAACTACTTCAAGTGATGCGCCCGTTTGCTCACAGATAAGTTGCCATGGGACTATATTTGAATGATGCTCCATCTCCGTGATGAGAATGACATCGCCTTCTCCGAAACGAGGTCTTGCAAATGCTTGGGCAACAAGGTTGATTGCTTCAGTTGCACCTCGTACAAAAACCATTTCTTCTGGTCTTGAAGCATGCAACAAACGAGAAATCGATACGCGCGCGTTCTCATGTGCTTGGGTCGCCCGTTGACTGAGCGTGTGCACGCCGCGATGAATGTTTGCATTGTCGTTTTCGTAATAGGAAACAATTGCATCAATCACACATTGTGGTTTTTGAGTTGTCGCTGCAGAATCAAGGTAGACCAAACGATTGTCGCCAATTGTTTGATGCAATGCGGGAAATGAATCCGCGATGATTTCTGTATTTAGCATTTACAGGGTCCTGATGAAATCGCCACCTGGCATCGCAGAGAGCAGCTCATCTGTTAGTGTTTTTCTGAATTCATCGTCTGCAAGGTCTTCCAAACTTTCATTAAGAAAGGCATACATGAG
>JABHZL010000011.1 GCA_018656645.1 Phycisphaerae bacterium | reverse complement strand
CGCCAAGTCCAGCAACTTTAATAAACTGCATCACGCCATCAACTATAGAGAGAGAACTCTCGTGGTCGCCTGTTGGAAACACTGCCGCAAGTAAAATGAGAAACAATACAACGCCAGTCCCATCATTAAATAAACTTTCCCCTTCAATAAGTGTTTTTAATCGACTTGGCGCTTTTGCTGTTTTCAGCGTTGCAAGAACAGAGATTGGGTCGGTGGGCGCAAGCATCGCACCAAACAGTAGCGCTGGCAACCACGCTTGGTCGCCAAGAAATGGCCTGATAGCAACCGCTACGAGCACCGTTGATACAAGTACGCCGGGGATTGCCAAAATGGCAACCGGAACTGCTTTTTTCTGGAGCAATTCAAGGTCAAGGTGTAAACCTGCTTGGAAAAGAAGTGGTGGGAGTAACAACACAATAATCAGTTCCTGCGTAATAACAACACCCCCAGGAGCTGCGCCTAAAATCGCAACAAGAAGACCGGCAAGAACCAGCGCAATTGTGTATGGGACCTTAACAAATTTTGCAAAAACACCAACGACCGTTGCGAACGCGAGCAGAGAAATGAATGTTGTGAGTGTTGTCGATACAACACCGTGGTGTTCTGCAGTTGCAAGCATCATGTTGATTGGTGCTCCGTATGTAAAATGGACATGACAACTTTGTCTGGGTAGTCTGCATTTGCAATCGCAGAACTCACTGCTACACCTTTACACCCAACCCTGTACAACTGTTGGACGTTTTTGGGAGTGATGCCACCAACAGCGAGGTGGTTATATGCAATGGCATTCTTTAACAAGCCAAGGGGGGCGATTTGAACATTTGGTTTTGTTTGCGATGCAAACATTGCACCAACGCCAACATAATCTGCGCCACAGGAGATAAATTCGCTGATTTTTTCTGGGTCGTGGACAGTAGCGCCGATGATGTATTCTGGCCCGCACAACTTTCGGGCGTCTTGAATAGGCATATCCTCTTCGCCCAAGTGTACGCCAGCAACTTTGGTGGCTAATGCAACATCGACTCGGTCGTTGACAACAACTTGCACACCATACACATCTGCTATTTCCTTCACTTCTTGTACGTGTTTGATGAGGTCTTGGGTGGATATTTCTTTTTCTCGAACCTGGATACAGTCACACCCAGCAACGATAGATTGGGTAAGGGTGTCTTTCCACGCCAATACACAATCATTTTTTGTCATCACAAAACAAAGTTTCCATTGTTGTTTTTTTGTCGCACCAAGCAAGCCGATTACCTCTGCAGATAGGTCATACATGGTGTAGCGAATTGTTTCTGTTGAATTTTGTTGAGATTCGAGTTTCAAAAGTTCTTCAATGACCCGAAGTGCCTCGGCGACCCTGTTGCCCGCCGCGGTCGCCACGTCGTGGAGAGAATTCCTGCTCTCTTCTTGTAGTGTTGAAACGGTTGTGCCAACGTCATTTTTTGTGTCACGAGATGTTGTTTTGGGTGTGTGTGTTCGTAATTCATGCCTGCAATTTTTGATTGATTCGCACAGCCCTTTGTTATTAAGAACGAATCTTGCAATATCTTCAAGTACCCGCATGCCTTCGGCGGCGCGGTTGATATTGGCGTCTAATACTCGGTGGATTGCACCCATATCTGTTCATGGTAGGCTGTAACGCATGTTTAAGTCTTTAAAAATTGGATCTTCTCGTTCTGCAACCGTTGTCCTTGGTGTTTGGCAAGATTCCAAACGTGTTCCGCCGTCTCTTTCCAAGTGGAAAACAGATGTTTTGGAGTTACTTTCCCAGAAAACTTTTTCGGGAAAACGTGGGCAAATCGTTGTTTCTAACAAAGTCTTGCTTGTTGGGCTTGGAAAAAGGGGAGATCTCAACAACGCTGGGTTGCAGGGCATTGGTGGTTCTCTCATAAAAACACTTGATCAAATCGGGTTACATACTATTGATCTTTGTTTGCAGGCGACCATCCCGCGAGGCGTTGCCTCTTCTCAAAAAATTGGGGAATCCATTATTGAGGGAATGAACATTGCAAACTGGCGAGTTGACATGTTCGATGGTGTTGCCACAACAACCAAACGTGTTTTAAAAACGCTTACTGTTGGAAGCCCGTCAAAGGAGTGTGTGTCGGGAATGAAACGTGGGTTAATCATGAGCAACGCGATCAATGACGCCCGAAGAGTAGCTGCCACACCACCAAACATTTGCAACCCGCCGTGGATGGCAAAAGAGGCAAAAAAAATTGCTAAAAGTTGTGGGCTCAAGTGCAAAATTATTACATTTGCAAAAGCACAAGAACTTGGACTTAATGGCATAGTGAATGTTGGAATGGGATCAGCTGAAAAACCCTGCATGATCATTCTTGAACATACTCCAGGTGGGAAAAAAAAGTCGAAAGAACATCTGTGCCTTGTGGGAAAAACAATTACCTACGACACTGGTGGGTATTCGCTTAAAATCAGCAATGGTATGAAGGGGATGAAATACGACAAGAATGGTGGCATGGCTGTTCTTGGTGCAATGGAGGCTATTGCAAACCTGAATGTGCCGACTCGTGTTACGGCAATTTTGCCTTGCGCAGAAAACATGGTGAGTAGCAATGCATACAGGCCTGATGACATCATCAAGATGTACAACGGTGTCTCGGTTGAGGTGACAAACACAGATGCTGAGGGGCGGCTTGTTCTTGCAGATGGTTTAGCGTGGGGTTGTAAACATCTAAAACCCACCGCTATTGTGGATATAGCAACGCTCACTGGTGGTGTTGTTGTTGCCCTAGGATCATTTTGTGCGGGTTTTTGGTGCAACGACACAAAACTTCGCAAGCGTGTTGAAAAAAGCGCTGCACATTCGGGTGAACGGGTTTGGCAACTTCCGTTGTGGGAAGATCACCGAAACTATATGCGGGCGAAACATGCGGATATACACAACTCCGCACCGGCAAGAGGTGCACATCCAATTCAAGGGGCTGCGTTTTTAAGCTTCTTTGTGGATGAAGATATCCCGTGGGCACACATCGATATTGCTGGGGTAAGCAGCGTTGAGCGTGACCGGGGGCTTTTCTGCGCCGGTCCAACTGGTTGGGGCGTTCGCCTTCTCACCAATCTCGCTGAATCTTTTTAAGTTGTTGGCTCACGGTCAAGTTGACCTTGGGTCAAAAAGAGTGACGCGGCGCTGGTGTCGTCCGCCTTCGAAGTCGGTTGCGAGCCACGTGTCTACAATTTTGTTGTAATCGCTGTCCATGGGACCGTCTGCAGCCATACAAATAATATTTGCATTGTTGTGGCGCCGGCTCATTTCAGCTGCAACCGGCTCGTGTACAAGAGCTGCGCGAATACCATCAACCTTATTTGCCGCCATAGACATCCCGATACCAGAACCACAAATTAATATTCCACAGGACGCTTCACCTGAAACTATTTCTTCAGTAACCTCTTTTGCGATGGCGGGGTAATCAACAGAATCGGCATCACCACCATAATATTTGTGAACCGTCCAGCCAGAAGATATAAGGTGATCAGCAATTGCGTCAACAATAGTTCTCGCTCGGTGATCTGATCCAATTGCAATTGTGCCCGTGGGAAATGACATAAACTAATCCTTGTTATCTTTGTGTAGTTCTATTATTTTTGACATTCTTTGTGGAATTATTCGTAACATTTCTTCTGCTAACTCATCGTACACGGATTGGTCACAACCAACAGGATCAATGATTCCGCCAAGGGGGTCGAGCATCTCTACTTTAGAGGAATCTTCTGCAATTGAGGCAACGTCCATGCAGTGTGTTGAAGTCATGCAAAGTACAATTGAAGCGCGATCAACTAGCTCCTTGGTTAGCGGTGTGCTCAACCCGTCAAACTCCATCCCGTGGTGACAAAGTGCCTCAACTGTTTCCCTGCTTGTCGGATACCCTTCTCCCGCAAAAGTTCCCGCTGACATCGCTTCCCACCCCTTAATGTGATTGTTTTCCAACCACGTGCGGGCAATACCCTCTGCCATTGGGCTTCGGCAGGTATTTCCAGTACATACAAATAAGAGAAGTTTCGTCATAAGAGGTTGCAGATATGGTTACTATCGTATTGAATACTCATTGGTGCAACCCGCACCTACCGGAATTAGACCGTTGGAATTCTTACCTGAACAAGAAATAGCTGGCTTGCTTGCCGAACTAGGTGTCACAGAGACTCCTGAAGGGGACTCTTGTGTACGTATGAAAATGGAAGAAACTGGTTGCGATATACAAGATTGTCTTTGTACAAGCGGCTCGTGCGAAGATCCTGAACCTTCGTGTAATGTGCTTGATGAAGACGGGCTCGTCGAAGCAACCTGTGAAGCCGCTCGAAGAATTCATCAAGGACAAGCCGTTCTTATTCCGGCGGGCAAATGGAGGTCTGTGTTTGATGCCGTTGCTTTCAGTATGGCAACAAATGAGGCGTGGCAAGAATTTGATGCTTCTGCCACAACGATGCTCAACACGCGCGATCCATTGTTATTCGAAAGTGGTGATGAGCAAATTATGGTTGCACTCATCCGCGCCCTGATGCAAGATGGCGAAGGTGTTGAACAAAGTTTATTCCTAGTTCCAACAGGATCCCCAATACTTATGCACATACAACCCGCTGGACCTGTTCGCTTGTGGTTTGGAAACCAAGTGTCCGCCGATGAGGTTTCTGGAGCGTACAAGGATTAATTTATTAATCTAACGTAATGGTTTATACATATTATGCCTAGACGAAAAATGACACAGTGGTTCAAGGATTCGCGGGCATCAAAAATTAAGGTTACAAATGCAAGAAAAGGCGAAAGGTGGGATGCTTTAATATCTGCAATTGGTGAGTTGCGGCTCGCAAATAAAGAGCGTTTTTCTTTAACCAAAAACGGTCGGCGTGTACAGGTTCTTGAAACGTATGAGGATGTTGATGGGATTGCTGATGACGGGCGGTATCTCATTCGTCCACCACTTGTCGCAAAAAACGCCTCGGATCTACAGGTTTCACTTGACGAAAGGGGTTTTTCCACAATCGTTCTTTGCCGAGAGCCAAAAACCCAGCTAGGGCTTTGCCCAGTAGTAACCCTTGGAGACAATACAACGGTCAGGAGTCAAATAAAAGAGCCGGAAAATCCAAATGGGCCATCTGTGAGTTGGTTTGACGGAGCAACCGATGAACTTGGGCGAACCGTCGTTGAGAAAGCGGGCGCACTTGCAACCAATGGTCGAAAACTTGATTATTTACTCGGACACCTCTCCGCTGTTCCAACTTATGATGATCTTTATGTTGCAATTTTAGTAGTTTGCAAAGCACTAAACGGTGCAAACGAGTAATATCTAAGGCGATAGAACAGGAAACAATCTGGTGGCAATCACAACAAAACTTTCAACTCGTTACTGGCTCAAGACAATCATTATGGCTGTTGTTTGTGTCGTATTGGGTCTTTGGGGAATTTGGGATTATGTTGTTGCAATTCCCCAACAAGAAGAAGCCGCAACCCGCGCAGTTGTTTTAAAGGCTGTCAACGGTGCGCTAGGTACTGAAAAAGGTAGCTCCCTGCGTAGTGATGCAAGTGTATTGGTTGATTTGTCCCTGGAGTACGCAGCAAGGAATCCAGTGGGAGAACCAAGTGGTGACCAGATGGATTTGGGAAACACTGCTGGGTGGATCACTTCTTTGGAATTGTTTCAGTCAGCTCTGTCTTCTGGGAACTTCGAGTTGCAAGCTCAATCTGTAACCCTTATAAATGATGGGCTTAATCAATACGGAAGTGTCACGCCGCCAAGTAAATATGATCGACCAATGCAGTGGGCGTTTATTTTATGTTTACCGTTTGGTTTTTATTATTTTTGGGCATATGGGAAAATGTCTGCAAAAGCAAAAACATACCGTCTTGATGAAGAAGCACTCACTACGCCTGAGGGTGCGTGGACCTTGGAAGAGATTGTTGACATCGACATGTCGCGCTGGATTGCACCAACGGGAAATGCGAGAGAAACGTGGAAAGCAAGTGCCATTACAAGTGATGGACAAAAAATTGTTCTTGATGATTATATTTTTCAAAACATGCATTTAATCATTGGCTCTCTTGCTCATAGGTTTTATCCTGAACAGTGGACACCAATCGCAAAACGTGTCAAAGTGGAAGAAGATAGTTCTGAGGAACAACAAGTAGAAGAAGAATAAAGTGGCCCTGTTAACAGCAACAAACTTAGTTAAAAGTTATGGTAGTCGCCGAGTTGTAGACCAAGTTTCCATTGAGGTAAATGCTGGGGAAATTGTTGGGTTACTTGGGCCAAATGGTGCGGGAAAAACGACCACGTTTCGCATGTGTATTGGAATGATCACGCCTGAAGAGGGGCGTGTTTTGTTTAATGGTGAAGATGTCACGTACCTCCCCATGTACCAACATGCCAAAAGGGGTATGGGATACCTCGCTCAAGAGCCAAGTGTGTTTCGTGGAATGACGTGTGAAGATAACCTTCTTGCAATTCTTGAAACACTGCCAATCCCAAAACCTATTCAAAAACAACGGTGCAATGAATTGCTTTCTCAATTTCACCTGGAACACAAAAGAAAACAACTTGCAAAGACGTGTAGTGGTGGAGAACGTAGAAGATTAGAAATTGCTCGTTCTCTTATTACCCGTCCACAACTTATTTTACTTGACGAACCCTTTGCGGCAGTCGACCCGCACACCGTAGAAGATGTTCAGTCAGAGGTAAGAAAACTTGCCGATTCTGGAATCGCAATTCTAGTGACTGATCACGCGGTGCAACAAACTTTGCATATTTGTGATCGCGCCTACATTATTGACAGTGGTAAAAATCTCATGGATGGTGATCCAAAAACCGTTATTAATGACGAGGTGGTTCGAAAACACTACTTGGCCTCTACGTTCAGGGGTGATGAGTTCGATAATTAGTCACACTGGTTTTTAGGTGATAATGATTCGTTTTCCTTGGTTTTTGTGAGCAATCACGGTAGCCTCCGGTCGCACGGTGGGTGTTGGGCTGCATCTGCGATCTTATTCTTGTCATGATAGAATCCCCCCCACATGCGTATTCTTTTAGGAATAATTTTATTTACCGTACCATTTGGGTGTGTAAAACGGACGCTTTCCATCTCAACCACGCCGGACAATGCATTGGTGTGGTTAAACGACAGAGAGGTGGGCAGAACACCTTTGCGGGTTGAGTTTTTGTATTACGGAGAATATGACATTCGCATTCAACACGACGAGTCTGAATCGATAATGACAACTCGGTGGATTCGATCACCTTGGTGGGATATGCCGTTTGTTGACATTGCCGCCGAAGCAGTTCCGTTTGAATTAAACGCAAATCCGGTTTGGCATTTTGATTTACAACCACGCAATGATAATTTAAATGACCTGGTAAACAGGGCAAACGGTTTTCGTTCTAGAGAAATTGGTGAGTAAGCGTGATT
>JABHZL010000012.1 GCA_018656645.1 Phycisphaerae bacterium | reverse complement strand
TTTTGACGGATCAACAGACGCGTATCCTCGCATCACAATTGCAGGGCGATGTCCTGACTCTCGAAGTCTTCTGACTATCCACGTAACAAGTGGTGTTTTTCCTGTTCCGCCTACTGTCACGTTTCCGACAGAAATTACTGGCAATGAAACTCTTCGCACACCTCGACCTTGCCCATACATTGCATTGCGAATACGAACTACTAAACCGTATGCCCACGACATAGGATACGCAGCAAAATCGAGCCAAGTTGGAAGTGGTTGTTTCAGATCAGGTCACTTTCGGGAAAGTTCGTCGGTTAATCGTTCCATCGGAAGACCCATGACGCTTGTTGGATCGCCCTGCCATGAAAGCGGCCAGCCTGCCACTAGCCGCTCACTTAGATTGTACCCGCCTGCCTTCCCAAGCCACATTCCACTTTGAATATAAGTATCGATATTCTCGTTTGAAATTAACCCTATCGATACGACAGTCGTCTCGCACCCATGAACCGAATGCAAGCCATCCATTGTCTTTAAACACCATCCGGTATGTACGTCATGATCTCGATTGAGCACCGACTCAATCATTGCCCTCGCTTCATTGGCATCTCTTGGCTGCCCAAGAACTTCACCATCCACGACGCAAACAGTATCGGCTGCCAACACAGTGCCCCTTTCTTTGCAACTCTGAGTGGTTACGCTTCGAGCTTTTAGTACAGCAAGGGTTGTCACCCACTCTTTTGGCAGCATCTTTCCACAAGAGAAAACTGAATCGTCAATAGTTGGAGATACTGCTATCGATGAGATCCCTGCCTCAAGTAACAATTCTCGCCTACGAGGAGACGTACTTGCAAGAATAAGAGGTGTTTGCCAAGTCATTCTCTACTCCTGTGGAACTTTATAGATTTCGTTTCCGTATGTAAAAGCATGGTTAGCATAGTACCGCCATCAGTTCTTTTTGTTTCACTTCGATATTCACTTGACAGGGTGGTAGGATGCGTCGATAGTTCAATATCATGAGTGATCAGAAAAACAACGAAAGCAATATACCAGAGGAATCAACGGCGAAAAGTAACCGTAGCCCTGGTGCATCTACGTTCGGCTTTGACACCATGCTTGGTAAACTCGTTGTTGAGAACGGACTTATTACCCCTGAAGAATTAATTGAATGCAATGCCATTTTAGAAGAAGCTGCTGGTTCTGGCACAGTACACACACTGACCGATCTTCTCATAAACCACAACTACGTTACAAACCGTCAAATCGATAGACTTCAATCTGATTTTGACACTCGGAAATCTACGCAGCGTATTGAGGGCTATAAAATCATCCGCAAACTTGGCGCAGGTGCTATGGCAACTGTGTTTCTTGCGGTACAAGAAAGTCTAGACCGGCCAGTTGCGATCAAAGTTTTACCAACGAAATTCTCAGACAACAAGGAATTTATTGATCGTTTTTATAAAGAGGGTCGTGCTGCAGCGAAACTTAATCACCCAAATATTGTGCAAGCGTATGACGTTGGTCTTTCTGGTGAACATCACTTTTTTGTGATGGAATTTGTAGATGGAATAACCGCATTTGATCGACTCGAAGAAGAGAAGCAACTTGGTGAGAAAGAAGCAATTCAAATTCTTCGCCAAGTTGCATGTGCATTACAACACGCGCACGAAAAGGGGTTTATTCACCGAGATGTAAAGCCAAAAAATATTATGATTTCCTCAAAAGGTGATGTAAAACTTGCAGACCTCGGTTTAGCCCGTGCTATGTCAGATGTTGAAACCGCAGAAGCGGAAGCAGGACGTGCATACGGAACACCGTACTACATCAGCCCAGAACAAATTCGTGGCAAGGTTGATATCACACCAGCGGCTGATATTTATAGCCTTGGAGCGACGATTTATCACCTTGTGACAGGTCGTGTTCCTTTTCCGGGAAAAAATCCTTCTGATGTGATGCATCGCCACCTCAAACAAGATTTAGTTCCACCCGACCACATCAACGATTCACTTTCGGCAGGTTTCTCACAAATAATTGAAATGATGATGGTGAAGGATGTTCCGCACCGTTACAGAAATGCTAGCGATTTGATTGATGACATCGATGCTGTCCTCGCTGGGGACCAACCCAATTTTGCACAACCAACCCTAGATTTTGCCATGCTCTCGAAAGTTGCAAAATCAACATCATCTGGTGCGCCGGTTTCACCTCAAATAGAATCTACGAAGGTGGATGGAAAAGGTTTAATGTCGCTTTTTCTCGCCTTCCTCATCATCAGTGTGATCGCGAATTTAATTTTAATCGCTGTGTTGCTTGTTTAAAACGAATGCAAAACAAATAACTAGCGAGGTTATTTATTCCAGTCTGCAAGAAATGCTGCCAAGCCGCTGTCTGTCAACGGGTGCTTCATCATTTGTGAAATAACTTTAAACGGAACAGTTGCAACATCAGAGCCAACAAGTGCACATTGCACAAGGTGCAACGGGTGGCGAATTGAAGCAGAAAGTATTTTCGTCGTATATCCATAATTGTCATAGATCGTGCGAATTTGCTGAATCAGTTCCATCCCATCGCCACCGATGTCATCAATTCGACCAAGAAACGGACTGACTAGAAACGCACCCGCTTTTGCAACCATCATCGCTTGTAATGGTTGAAAACATAGCGTCATGTTCACCTTCACTCCTCGATCAGAAAGTGTCTTGCATGCTTTGAGACCATCAACAGTGCATGGAAGTTTGATCACAATATTTGAGGCAATTTTAAGCAAAGCATCAGCTTCTGAAATCATGCCGTCATGATCAATTGACACCACTTCGGCACTCACTGGTCCAGAGACTATTTCACATATCTCTGCCATTTGGCTGTGAAAATCGACGCCTTCTCGCGCTATCAAACTTGGATTCGTGGTTACACCGTCGAGCACGCCCAGGTCTGCTGCTTCTCGGATCTCATCAATATTTGCAGTGTCTATATAAAGTTCCATGCGGGGAATCATACCCTCACTTGCTCAGTGATATCATGTATCTATGACAACAGTTCTACAACGAATTCACGAGTTGGGTTTCACGCTTCCAACACCACCTAGCCCTGTCGCGACGTATGTTCCAACAATATTTTGTGGAAACATCTTACTGACAAGTGGACAGATACCCATGATTGAAGGTCAATTGCAATACAAAGGACCAGTTCCAAGCGTGCAACCAATTGAAGCGGCAATAAAGGCAGCAGAAATATGCGGGCTCAATGCACTTGCTGTTGCAGGTGACGCACTCGATGGTGACCTTGAACGGATTTCGCGGGTGGTGCAACTCCGAGTATTTGTCGCAAGTGATCTTGGCTTTACAGACCAATCTCTCGTTGCAAATGGAGTGAGTGACATGATGGTTGCTGTTTTTGGGAATGCTGGGAAACATGTTCGTGTTGCACTCGGCTCAATTGGTCTTCCCCTAGGCGCAACAGTTGAAGTCGAGGCTACCTTTGAGATCATCGAATAACGGTGTTTTTATCGGACTTTTTTCCTTAACTCTCAATTATTATTACTCCAATTGCCTTTTTTGCACTTGACGGGAACCTCCCCGTCTACAATCATGTACATATATGTGGGGGAAGAGACCGGCTGCGGTAACTATTCGATTTCTCGCGATTCAGTTAACCGCTCTTATTCGCCCTATCTGGGCATATTTTGATTCCGCCGCACTGGTCGACATTTCGACGCTACGCTCACCTTGGTGGTGTTTGTTAGCAAGTGCGGTGGTTCTTTACACAAAGTAATACGTGCGAAGGCCACCCGGTTTTTGGTTGTATCGTTTGCAACTTCAAACCGTACGTTTTCGTTCGGTTGATTGACCGGCAATAATCGTGTGATGTACGTCTCATCGTGTCAGGGATGAGTGTGACAACAAACCACACGTTGGCGTGATTCTTCAATTAACTACCCCGTTCTATAATATGTTTTATTTATTTAGGAGATACAACAAATGATGAAACGCAAAATTCGAGGCTTTACCCTCATCGAACTTTTGGTCGTCATCGCAATCATCGCACTCTTGATGGGCTTGCTCTTGCCAGCTCTCTCAGGTGCAATGGCCGCTGCGAAGAAAAGAAAAGACCAAGCTCAACTCAACGGTGTTGTCAAAACATTCCTCATCTTCGCTGATGGCGAAGCTGACAACTCATTCCCGCTCCCGAGCCACATTGACCGCAAGGCAGCAAACTTGTCAAACAATGCAACTCCAGACAGTTACAACGGACCTACTGGTCCGATCAACGCTGCAGGTTTTGGTGCTCCAAACTGGACGTACAACAAAACTGGTAACTTGTATTCTGCAATGATTGCACAGAACTACTTCAACCCTGATGTTCTCGTCAGCCCAGTAGAAATCAATTCAATCGTTGTCATGAAAGGCGACTCTTCGAAGAACGCTACCGAAGTCCCTTACGATTACGAAGCATACGATCCATCACCTGAAGTTGACCAATATTGGGATCCACTATTCTCAGGCGATATTAGCGGTAGTGGCGACCAATCATCTGGTCTCGATGATGTATGCCATACATCGTACGCCCACCTTGCAATGTGCGGCAAGCGCCGTGACATGCTCTGGAAAGCAGGGCAAGACAGCCACACGATCGTTCTTTCTAGCCGTGGTCCTGTCAACGGTGCATACGAAGGAAACGACTTTACAAAATCACCAACGCTTGAATTGTATGGTTCACCAAAGCAATGGGAAGGCGTCTATGTTTCTGGCGATGCTTCAGCGCATTACGCAAAATCTATCTGGCCTACAGGTATTGTTTACTCACCACAAGATTCATTCGCATCGATCAAAGACAACCTGTTCCAAGCAGAGTTCGCAGACTACGCAGGTGGCGTGCTTAACGCAGGTTCTGGCTCAAAAGACCTTTGGTTAATCATGAACAAGTGGGCTAGCGATCCTGACGTCAGCACAAGTGATGACGTCATCACAGTTTGGGATGAACTTCGCCCGTAACTCGTAACCACAGTGACATGAACTTTCGTTCATGTATAACAATTGGAGATTTCATTTTATGAAACAACATAAAAAAGGTTTTACGCTCATTGAGTTGCTCGTGGTGATGTCAATCATCGCACTCTTATTGAGTATTTTAGTTCCTGCTCTTGGCCGAGCCCGCGCTCAAGCCATGATTCTTAAGGATTCGAGTCAAGTCAAAGCAATTGCTGATGGCTGGACAACTTGGACAAGTGACCATGATGGCTCTTTCCCTATCCCGGGTCTTGAACAACGACTGCAAGACCCTGTCATCGGCGATTTCGTCAAAGGACGTGGTCCCGAAGACGTCTCTCTCAATGACCACGGATCAATGCTTTCATTATGCGTCATGCAAAACTTATTCACCACTGACATCCTCTTCGCCCCAACAGAACCAAATGGTGCTGTATATGTCGATGATGATTATAACTTTGGTGTGTATGATCCAACACCTGGTGGTTGGATGTTTTGGGATGACTCGTTTGACAATGCACTAACAGATGATCCTGCTAGTTCAGAAACGTGTAACAATAGTTACGGCATCATGCCAATCACTGGAGAGCGCCGCTTTCAACACTGGGGCATCAGCCTCCAGAATGACAGTGGCTACGCAGTTCTTGGTACACGCGGTCCTGTTGACGGAATCGTCGACTTGACTACTCCATCACTCTCACTTGGTTTCCATGGCATTACAAATGAATGGAAAGGCATCATCGGATATGGCGACAACCACACCGAAGTGACTGACACTTTCTATCCAGAAAACGTGTCGTTCACAAGTGCTGCTGGAGAGACCACTCCTGACAACCTCTTCTCTGAAGAAACAGAAGCGATTGACCCAGCTTTTGGCTCAGGCGATGGCACAGGTGGGGACGTTGTTTTGACGCACACTGCTATTGGCGAAATTGATGCGAATAACGGCAAATATGGTGGTGTTTCAAATATGCGCCACGATTGATTTTTATATCAATTTGATTTGTTTTATAACCGACCGCAGTTCGAACTGCGGTCGGTTTTTTAGCAATACTTCTCTCGCTAACCTGTACACCGAGGGACATACGTCAGGACCAAAGCTGAGTCCACATCGTGGTCCCCTGACCTGCTTGAAGCGTTCAGTTCTCAGCCTCTCTGTGGCAAAATGACGCACAGGTTGCTCTAGCGTATAGATGTGAACTTGTTTCCACCGAATGACAAACTCGCTCAATCCCAAGTAAAATACACACATGCTCGCAATTGCAACATTATTTTCGGTAATTGCTACAGCACCCCCTACGCCAGTACCCGCATACAGACAAGCGCAGGATGTTGTGGTTATCACCATTGAGGGTGAAGTTGACAACATTACAGCAAGCTCATTTAAACGACGACTCAAAGAAGCGAGTAACGCCGACGCCATTGTGATCGATCTCAATACACCTGGAGGTGGGCTACTTCCAACCCTTGAAATTTGTTATGAAATAAAAAACAACGCACCACCAAATACTGTCGCTTGGATTCATCCACATGCTTTTTCGGCCGGCACAATCATCGCCCTCTCATGCAGAGAAATTATCGTGTCGCCCAACAGCACGTTTGGTGATGCTGCGCCCGTCACTCAAATGGGTCCAATACCTGCAACCGAAAGAGCGAAAATCGAATCTCCCATTCTTGCCGAAGTGGTCGACTCTGCTCGCAGAAATCATTATGACGAACACCTCGTTGAAGCGTTCGTCAGTGTTGGTATTGAACTTTGGCTTTTAGAAAACATCAAAACAAATGAAATGGTGTGTGTCAACAGGGCAGAGTATGAAACAATTTTTGGCGAACCGCCGCCTCAAAATTTCTCCCCAATTACCAACGACATACAAGGTGAAACCGTCTTCTCTCCATTTTTTGACACGATCAGAAAACTCAACCAAATTGAAACGCAAAATTCTTCAGAACCATGGGATCCAGATTTCTCGCAACAACTTCCAACAAGCAGACCAACACTCCAAGAAGGAGACGCTTCGACTTGGACGCTCGTTAGACAAGTTGTGCCAAATGATAGACTTCTCACACTCAAACCCGCTGAAGCATCACAATATGGTCTCGTTGGTGGAATTGTGGCAGATGATGCAGCGCTTAAGGTATGGTTCGGGTCGCAAAATATTCGAAGATTAGATGTTAACTGGTCTGAAAAATTAGTTCGTGTTCTTGTGAGTTGGCCCATTCGCGTTATATTGATCGCAATCTTTCTCGTTTGCGTCTTTGTTGAATTCGTCACAGGAGCGAGTGGTGCTTTTTCCGCCGGTGCTGTAATTTCTCTTGCTCTCATTATCGGGGCGCCGTGGCTTGCTGGTCTCGCAGATTTCTGGGAGATTGTTGCTGTCGTAGCAGGCATTTCTCTGATCGCGGTAGAACTTCTAGTAATTCCAGGTACTGGATTTACAGGTTTTATTGGCGTGGCTTGTTTATTTGCAGGAATTATTGGTACTTTCATTTCTGAAGACCTTGGTTCTGCTGAAGGGCAAGCGCAACTACTTAGAGGTCTAAGCGTCATGCTTGGCGGCGGTGTCTTAGCTGCAATAATGAGTTGGTTTATTGTTCGTTATTTTGGTGGTGCAACAGCGATGCATCGTCTCGTTCTTGAAGATTCAGTTTCATCTCATGGAACTACGACTGGACAATCACACGATGATCTCCTTATTATTGGTTCGACTGGCGTTGCAGTCACCGATTTAAGACCAAGTGGACGGATCCAAGTCGATTCAACCATCTTTGATGCAACAACAACTGGACAATGGATATCCAAGGGCTCAATAGTGCGTATCATGCACACTGGTATGACGCTTGAAGTTGAAGAAGTTACTCCATGATCACATTACTCGCACAAACAACAACTGCACAAAGTTCATCACCTATTCTTTGGGCATTTATATTTATAGCAATTGCGATCATCATTTTCTTTATTGAAATTTTTATTCCATCGGGTGGATTACTTGCCCTTCTTGGTGGGCTATCAATCATCGCATCATTGGTTGCATTCTTTATGCACGACATCAACACTGGGCTCGTTGCAACAGGCATCTACATTGTCTTTGGTCCTATCATCGCTTGGATTGCATTCAAAATATGGGCATCTTCATCGCTTGCAAAACGAATGATCCTTGGCGATGATGATGGAGACGAAGAATTTGCATCACAAGAATCAGAAGCACAGCGAAAACAACGTATCGATGCCCTGCAGGTTCTCGTAGGAAAAACTGGTGAAACGGTAACTGTTCTTCGCCCGATTGGGGTTGTGCAAATCGGTGAACAAAGATATGACGCAATGGCTGAATCTGGTGTTATCGCGGCAAACAAGCCTATTGAAGTCGTACAAGTCTATGACAACCAAATAAAGGTGCGAGAATCACAGCCTGATACACTACGCAACCTAGAAGACGAAGGAGTTTTATGATGAATTTTATTGCAGCAGTATCACCTTGGATGATCGGCGGGATCATTGTTGGGGGAATTTTTCTCCTCATCATTATTGCTTTCGCATTTCAATATGTCGGTTTGTATTTGCAGGCATGGGTCAGTGGAGCAAAAGTTGGATTTATCGATCTTGTCATGATGCGTTTTCGTAAAGTCAATGCAAAGTCAGTCGTCATCAACCGAATCAGCGCAAAGAAAGCGGGCTTAGAAGTTTCAACCGATCAGCTTGAGGCGCACTACCTTGCAGGTGGTCGAATTACAAATGTTGTCCGTGCGATGATCGCAGCTGACAAAGCAAAAATTGATTTACAGTGGGAAATAGCCACTGCCATCGACCTTGCTGGTCGAGATATATTAGAAGCAGTTCGCACAAGCGTTGACCCCAAAGTCATTGATTGCCCAAGTGACGGTGGAACAAAGAGAACAATCGACGCGGTTGCTGGTGATGGCATTCAGTTAAGAGCGCGCGCGCGCGTTACTGTTCGTACAAACATTGCAAGGCTAGTTGGTGGAGCAACTGAAGAAACAATTATTGCCCGCGTTGGCGAAGGTATTATTTCAACAATCGGTTCAGCTTCCACCCACCTAAAGGTGCTTGAAAACCCTGATAACATTTCCAAAACCGTGCTTGCAAAAGGGCTCGACTCTGGAACAGCTTTTGAAATCCTTTCCATTGACATTGCAGATGTTGATGTAGGTGAAAACATCGGCGCAACGTTGCAAGCACATCAAGCAGAAGCAGACAAAGCTCGCTTCCAAGCTGAAGCGGAAAAACGGCGGGCAATGGCGGTCGCTCAAGAAGTTGAATATCGCGCAGAAGAACAAAAAAACCGCGCCCTCGTCGTTCTTGCAGAAGCCGAAGTACCAAAAGCAATGGCAGATGCATTCCGAAAAGGGAACTTTGGTGTCATGGATTATTACAACATGAAAAATGTAATTTCTGATACTGACATGCGTTCATCAATCGCTGGAAACGATGGAGATGACGAAGGTTAATCAATGACAGTAACTGCAAATAAACCCGCTATCCTTGGCGGTGAAAAAGCAATCACTCTAGATCAAACGAATGCAAACCGTTGGCCGGTTATAACGCAAGAAGACGAACAAGCGGTTCTCGATATTCTTCACAGTGGTGAACTGTCTATTAACCCAGTAGTAGGAAAACTAGAAGACGATTATAAAAAACTAACAGGACGAAGTTTCGCTCTCACGCATAACAACGGCACCTCTGCGATTCTTGCTGGTCTGCATGCTCTTGGCATTAAACCAATGGATGAAGTCATTGTCCCTTCCGCAACATGGTGGTCAAGTGTGATGCCCATACTTCATTGCGGAGGCATTCCTGTCTTCGCAGAATTAGAAGGCGATTGCCTTGGACTAGACCCCGAAGATGTTGAACGAAAAATAACTGAACGCACAAAGGCTATTGTTGTCGTACACCTCTTTGGAATGCCTTCCAAAATGGATGAACTACAAGCAGTCGCTGATAAACATGGGTTGAAAATTCTAGAAGATGCATCCCACGCACATGGTGCCACATACAAAGGTAAACCTATCGGTTCTTTTGGAGATGTCAGCATCTTTAGCATGCAAGGAAATAAGCTTGTTCCAAGCGGCGAGGGCGGAGTATTACTTTGCGACTCTCAAGAGCTCTATGAATCTGCCATCCGCCTTGGCCATTACGAACGGCTCCTTGGGCTTGAATCTGAAAACCGTTACTTTGCTGCAACGGGTTTTGGTTTTAAATTCCGCATGGCACCAATGTCTGCAGCTCTTGCAAGAACCCAGCTCAAACATCTCGCTGCAAGAAATAAAAAACGTAACGATAACTGCATATATCTTTCTGAAAAATTAGCAACATGTGGTATCGAACCTTTTCTTGCACCGGATGATGTGACGCGTGTTTATTTTGAATTTCTTGTTCGCTACGACGAGGAATCCATTGGACTACCTATCAATGACCTTGCTAATGCATTGCAAGCTGAAGGTGCGCTTGTTGCAGCACCAAGATACCCCCTGTTACACCAACAACCTGTTTTTACACACGGGGTGTGGTCTAAAATTGCAAGACTCCCTGCGACGAAGGAAAACCCTTTACACTTGTACGATCCAGCAGATCTGCCAACTACAACACTTGGGAATGGGTCCTTATTAAAATTGCCAGCCTTTCCCTCTGCTACAACAGAATTACTCGATCAATATGCTGAGGCATTCTCGAAAGTTATCTCCCATGCTGATGAGATCCCTCGATCAGATTAATGTCCCAAACACAAAAACAAATTCCTCCAGATGCTGATGAAATACTCAGTCGCTTGCATGCACCCTCTGTTGCAGTTGCAAGATGTGTACTACTTGCTGGATGCAAAATAACAAAATCAGTTCGTAGAATTAGGTGGAAAACAACTGGCATAGATTCTGTTAACCAACTCGACTCCCCAGTTTTGTATGCATCGAACCATCAAAGCCACGTAGACACCCACGCTATTCTTGATGTACTCCCTCGAAAGCAACGAAACAAAACGGCTGTTGCAGCAGCGTTTGACCATTTTGGCGATTCTGATGGAACTTCTATGAAAAAAAAATGTATTCAATTTACTGTTCTTGCAGTGTGGAATGCTTTTGGTATTGAGCGTGTCGGTTCACCCCTTCGTTCCATTCGCACGATGTCGGCCCTAATTAAACAGGGTTGGTCAATTGTGCTGTATCCAGAAGGAACCCGAAGTGAAACAGATGACATCGCACCCTTTAAATCGGGCCTTGCCGTTGTTGCTAAATTGGCGAAATGTCCTGTTGTTCCAGTCTTTGTTACTGGTGGAAGAACGATTTTACCGAAGGCTACTTATATGCCACGTCCAGGAACAGTACACATCTCCTTTGGCACACCGATGTACATGGAAAAAGGCGAATCTGCTGAGAACTTTACAAACCGAGTTGAGCAAGCAGTTCGAGCGTTACAGTTGAATAAATGATTGATGAACCTCTCTATTCAAGTTGGAGTGGTGTTGATGTAGCCCTCCTCATTTCACTGCTTCCTTTACTGGTGCTCAGTGCATTCTTTAGTTGCAGCGAAACTGCCTTCTTTAGAATTACACAAGCACAAAGCATTGAATTACAACAACGCAAAACACCGCCAGCAAACGCGGCTTTACGACTAATCAAGCAACGCCGCACCGTGTTAATCACAATCCTCATTGGAAACATGACAGCAAATGTATTTTTCTTTGTTGTGAGCTCGGTGATCATGCTGCGTGCGCCGGGTGGAGTAACAACTGAAATTGGAATTGCACTTGCAACACTTTTTTCTATTGTTATTTTTGGCGAAGTACTTCCTAAAATGGCTGCAACAGCAAGACCGGTTGGCATTGCAACATTGCTAGCCCCCCCGTTACTTCTCCTTCACCATTTTATTTCTCCACTCAGGCGTTTTATAGATTGGATTATTATTACTCCACTATCTAGACTTGCAACAAGCGATCCTTCTCCACCACTTGACGCAAATGAACTTGCAGCACTTGTTGCACTTTCAACTAGTGATGGAATCATCGATTTAGATGAACAGCAAATTCTTCATGACGTTGTTGCGCTAAACCACATTCGTGTTCGCGAGGTCATGATGCCCCGAGTTCGAATGGTTGCAGTTGGAGCCTCTACCCAAGAGAGTGGTATTCGTGATGTCATTGAAAAAAGTAAACTCACACAACTGCCTGTGTACGGCGAAGATCTTGATGAAATCATCGGCATGTTGCACACAAAAAGATATTTACAACGCACCACAGAAGGCACCACGTTGTTACAAACCTGCATGACAAAGCCGATGTTTATTCCACAAGTGGCAACACTTGATCAACTTCTCAATCACTTTCGAGAAACAAAAACTCGCTTAGCAATTGTTGTGGATGAATTTGGTGGTACTGCTGGCATTGTCACACTTGAAGATGTTCTTGAGGAACTAATAGGTGAAATTGGTGATGCCACGCAACGGAATGTTGATCCACCTAAACAATTAACAACTGGAGAGTGGCTACTTGATGCAGACACAGGTGTCCGCTCTTGGTTCTCTGCAACCGGCCCACTAGTTGAACGATTTCCCGCAGCAACAATGGGCGGTTTAGTTGCTGCTAAGCTCGGGCGAATACCAGAGCTTGGCGACACTATCGTGCTTGCAAACATTCAGTTAAAAGTTGCTTCAATGGATGCGTATCGAGTTGCGACAGTCATTGTTTCCGTACAGGATGGTGCATCATGACATCCATCCTCATTGCAATTGGAATTACAGTCGTTGGATTGCTTCTTAGTGCGTTCTACTCAGGTCTTGAAACTGGGTTGTACACAATAAACCGAATTAGACTCGACGTCAGAGCTGCTGCAAAAATCCCAAGCTCTCTTAGAATTAAATCGCTCATCGACAAACCCACTCGCATGCTTGCAGTGCTTCTTGTTTGCAACAACATTGCTAATTATTTAGCAAGTTACGGTACAGCGAGATTGCTCGATGAAACTTCATTTGGTCCATTTCTATCAATTACACTTAACGCTGTTTGTTTAATACCTATTCTCTTTATTTTCGGAGAGGTTCTACCAAAGGACTTATTTAGAGCACATACAGATTCTTGGACATACCGATGTTCACCCATGCTGCAGTGGGCAGATATTTTATTCCGTTGGACGGGAGTCGTTCCTGTCGTTTCATGGATAGGAAGCGCCGCGCAAAAACTACTTGGAACGGAATCGGACATTGAACCATCGCCCCGAAGGCGTTTTGGGTTATTGTTTAAAGAAGGGCTAGGCACTGGTGCAATCAGCGATGAACAAACCACACTTGCTGACCGAGTACTTACCATGCGGTCGCTCACGGTTGCGAGTGAAATGGTGCCTTGGTCGAGAGTTTCATGTGTCAACACAAACGCAACGCCAACACAACGGAATACCTTACTTAGAAATTCACCGCACACGAGATTTCCTGTAATTAACACGAGTGGACACGTAGAGGGTGTACTTTTCGCTATCACAGCTCTTCTCGATCGAGAAAAACCAACTGCTGAAATCACGCAACCCGTTCAATCCATTTTCGCAACTATGTCGGTCGGAAAGGCAATCAAACAAGTTCGCGAAAGTGGGCAAGCGATGGCTATTGTCATCTCCCCAACTTCGAAAAAACCAATTGGAATTGTGACACTGAAAGATCTTGTCGAACCACTTGTGGGTGAATTAGCCGCTTGGTAATTGAATATCTTCTATTTTTAATTGGGAAGATCGGTGACCACGGTATTCGTTGATAGTCACCGTTGCAACGAGGTTGATCAGCCCCCCTCTTGGTAAACGATCAACCATCTCACCTTGGTTCCACCACACACACCGAATGCTCGATCCTGACTGCGAAAGTCGTATGCTTAGATGCCCACCATTTTGCCCCATCGCGTTGCAATCTACAATTTTTGCACCTTTGATTTGGACCCTCGGTGTTGGGTTCCCTATACCAAATGGACCAATTTTTGCAATAGAACACGCAGCTTCAATAGTAATTTCAGAAAGATCCGCAATCGAATCGATTTTCACAGATGGCACAAGTTGATCTTCACTTATTGCTTCATTTGCATGTGCAGTAATAGCGTGAACAAATTCTTCAAACTTATTGCGGTGCAGTGTTAACCCAGCAGCAGCAGCATGCCCACCATATGTCAGGAGTAATGATTCACATTCATGAAGACCTTCCAAAATGGAATATCCTGGAATGCTGCGAGCTGAGCCAACATAGTTATCCCCATCAGAAGCAAGCATGATAACTGGACGACTTAATTGGTTTACAAGTTGTCCAGCACAAATACCGACAACGCCTCTCGCCCATTTTTCTTGATGCAGCACAAGACATCGGTTTGACGGGTCATCGAGATTATTTTCTTCGATCATCTGTAACGCTTCAGCTTGAATGTCTCGCTGCGTCTTCTGGCGACGTTTATTCAGCTCTGCAAGTTCGGCTGCTGCCCCATCTGCAAGTTTTCCATCAAGATGTGTCAACAAATCAAGCGCAATTGCAGCGTGGGACATTCGTCCTGCAGCATTAATGAGAGGTGCAATTCCAAAACTCACATGCGCCGCATCGAGAGCGCTCTTTGGAGTTTTGATTTCTTTCATGATCGATTGAAGACCCACATGATCTATCGTGGGCAGCATTTGTAGCCCCCATTTCGCAATAATTCGATTCGATTTTTTAAGTGGCACCATATCTGCAATTGTGCCAATTGCGGTTATTGGAAGCATGTTGAGTAACACATCTCGGAATTTTTCATTAACCGTTGCACTGTCTGACCAGATTTCTGCGAACGCCCAAGCCACTTGGTACGCAACACCCACACCCGCGTATAACGTTTTTGGCTCACCTTTAAGTGCGGGATGGACGATTGCAGCACAGGTTGGAAATTCTTCATCTTTTCGGAACGTGTGGTGATCGGTAATGATCAGAGAAAGACCAAGTTCAGTTGCTTTATGAGCAGCTTCTACTGCCGTAATACCGCAATCAACCGTGATAACCAAATCTATCCCTTGTTTTGCAAACTTCTCAATCGCCTCAGGGCGAATGCCATATCCTTCATCGAAGCGATCGGGAATGTACACCGCAGGTCCTTCCCGCCCGCTCGCAGCAGCAATCATGTGAAAGAGCACCGCAGAGGCAGTGATGCCATCGGCATCATAATCCCCAAAAATAAGGATTTTCTTCTTAGCCCTCACCGCATCGACGAGTAATTGAGCTGCTTCCACTGCTCCTGGCAATTCTGATGGTTTTTCCAACTCTAACATCGTAGGGTTGAGAAAAGTTTCCCTAGCATGTTTCCCCTCAAACCCCCTCGACTCAAGAATTCGACCCACGAGGTCCAACCTCGGGTCGGACGCCTTGGGTGCTTTCCATCGTTTCGTCAATCCCTTCATTCCTGACATCGTACCCACAAAACCAAAATTTGACCCGTGGTCAAAATTGGGTATCATTCCCAAGTTAAGAAATTCACAGACACAAACCTATGCCAGAAAAATATCCATCCATCCTGTTATTTGGTCCTCCCGGAGTAGGGAAGGGTACGCAAGGACAGATGCTAGGATCCATTCCCGGATTCTTTCACCTTGCCACTGGTGATATGTTCAGATCTCTCGATAAAGAGTCTGAAATTGGAATGGAATTCACAAGGTATTCAAGCCAAGGTTTACTCGTTCCTGATTTTTTAACTGTTCGTTTGTGGCGACAACATGTTGATCAACTGATTGCGAGAGAACTTTACAACCCAACGAGCGACATACTTTTGCTTGACGGAATTCCAAGAAGTGTTCCGCAAGCAGAGTCGATGAATGAACATGTCAACCCAATCGTAATCATCCACCTTGTCTGCCAAGATCTCAATGAGATGGTGAAACGAATGCAAAAAAGAGCAACAGAACAGGGTCGACCAGACGACGCTGATGAATCCGTTATTAGAAAGCGTTTTGAAGTCTACAGCGAACAAACAGCTCCTGTATTAGCTTGTTACGACGAAGCAATCATCGCGAATATTGATGCTCTTGGCACCCAAGCAGAGGTGCTTCTTAGGGTCCTCGGTGCTGTGGTCCCCGTTTTAAACAACAAAAACAGAACACTTGTATAACATTTCATTGTTTTTTCAAGGGCACGACCAAAGCCATGCCCTTTTTTTTGATAAACAAGTTTACTTTCCAAACTTCAAAGGTATACTTGTATTCTGCTCTTTGACAACTTAGGGGCCGACCTGGTTTCGACCGGACAGGGAAGGCAATTTATTGCGTAACGTGGAGCATCCTTGCCACGTAAAAAGGATGCACAATTTTTAGTTGGCAACGCTAACTACGCACTCGCAGCATAACCTGCGACACACCGCTCTGGACGTCCGATAGAGCGCGGTGTGCAAAAATCGGGCTGGTTCCAAAGTGCTGGCAAGCGGCGGAGGAATGAGAAACTTAGTTTGCTGTGGTACGCGTCAGTTTGTGAGGTGTAGTGACGCAGTACCGAAATTGAACACCCCACTACTTGCGTAGACGTGAATTGTTGACTGTTTCGGGACGGGAGTTCGATTCTCCCCGGCTCCATTCCATTTCTTGCGCGAATTCTCCACATCCGTGGAGCAATTCGCTGTGGTGCTTTGAGCGCGGTGCTTTAGCGAGTGTGCCTGTCGCCAAGTTCGCTTTAGAGAAAATTACCTCCTAGGTAGTTTTCTCTACAATATACGGAATGTCCATACTGAAGAAGATAAGAAAGAAGAGAACAAAAAAACCACTCGCACTCCTTGGTTGGCGTGAATGGATTTCATTGCCAGACCTTGACGTGGATAAAATTTCCGCCAAGGTCGACACTGGCGCGCACACTTCATCACTCTATGCCACACATATCAAAGTCTTTGAGCGCGATGGAAATGAGTTTGCGAAATTTCGCGTCACATACGGCAAGCCAGGGAAACGAAAGTTTTCAACAACCCAAGCACCTCTTGTAGGGTTCCGAAAAATAAAAAGCTCCACTGGCGAAACAGAAGAACGACCAGTCATTAAAACATCCGTTTGCATCATGGGGCAATGCTGGAAATCTGAAATTACACTGACATCAAGGCAATCCATGCAATTTCCCATGTTACTTGGGCGCGCTTGTTTAAAGAAACGATTTATCGTTGACCCAAGTCGTGCAAACCTTTCTGCTGAACAGGAAATATCACTTTGAAAATAGCACTCCTATCTCGCGCCCCTGAATGTTATTCCTCAAGAAGACTCGTTGAAGCTGCCCAACTAGCTGGTCATGAAATCATCGTCCTTGATTACTTGCGATGTCGCATGGACATCGTCCCTGGCTCACCAAAAGTGTTTTACAAAGGCGAACAAGTACACATCGACGCAATCATCCCTCGCATTGCCGCCTCGTATACGTTCTATGGAGCAGCCGTCGTGCGCCAATTTGAAATGGCGGGTGTCCTCACTTCAAACTCATCACTTGGCATCAGCCAATCGAGGAATAAACTTCGTTGCCACCAATTACTCTCTCGCAAGGGTGTCGATATGCCAATCACTGGTTTTGCGCATAACATTCATGACATCGATGCGCTGCTTGACTCAGTCGGTGGCACACCTGTCATTCTTAAACTGCTAGAGGGTTCACAGGGCAAGGGTGTTGTCCTTGCAGAAACAAGCCGTTCTGCTGAATCAATCATTGCAGCATTTAGAAAACTTGACGCAAACTTCCTTGTACAAGAATACATTGAAGAAGCGGGCGGTTCAGACATACGCGCACTTGTTGTTGGCAAAACAGTCGTGGGCGGCATGATGCGAAATGCAGCCGAAGGCGAGTTCCGCGCAAACTTGCACCAAGGTGGCAAGGCGATTGTGATCAAACTTTCAAAAGAAGAAAAAGAGTTAGCCCTGCACGCGACTCGCGCTGTTGGTTTAAAAATTGCAGGCGTCGATCTCATTCGTTCTTCCCGCGGTCCGCTTGTGCTTGAAGTCAACTCTTCACCAGGACTTGAAGGCGTTGAAAAAGCAACGGGCAAAGACATCGCTGGGCGTATCATCAAGTTTCTCGAGAAGCAGCAAGAAGCCAAATCAGTCTCACCCCAAGCCGCGTTGCGCTAACAAATTCTCTCTTTGCTACCAATTAGCAATGACTTGCAGCACATCGCTCACACCCACTAGCCCACCCCCGCCAATATCTTCATGGCAAGGGATACACGCACCCCCCCAGAAGCATAGAAAACGAGCAATATTATGAAAGCAACTCGTGTTGGTGCCTGTACCAGTCGCTCTGGAAGACTAGGCTCGGATCGTACTTTGCCTTCTTCTCAAAGAACGCCGGCATCTTCGGATAGCACGCAAGCACTTGGTCTTTATGTGCCCACTTGTGATACGTTAAGTAGTAACTTCCGCCAAGGGCAATCGACGCATCAATCAGTTCCCGAAAAGTGTCTGCTGCCTTTGACTTGCCTGGCGCTGTATTGGTCACGAGCAGGTTAAAAATAACGCACGCATAGTTTTCTTTCGCCCATGGCAAAAATGTTTCGTCGTCCTTCTCAATCATCCGAATGGTGCCGTAGATGTTTGGAATGCCACCTGCCCGCAGCACATCCGCTGCCTTTGCCATGAACTCGGGTAATTGTTCGCGTGGCACATACAACTCGCTCAACATCAAACTTACCGGTGAATCGAATTCTATCTTCGCGTTGATAAAATCTCGATACCCTTTGTGATATGTGCTCATCTGGCTTGTATCTGACCACACGATTTCACCATCGATTGATTGGAACATCTTCGTGTACGCATCAAAACCTTTTCTTCGGTCCGTGCACGCTAGATATAAAAAGTTCAGCCACTTGTCCTTGCTGAGTTGTTCTCTTTCAGCTGGAAGTGCATCGGTTTCTCTAACTGGTGCGTACCATGTACAAATTCCACTCTTCATAAATGACGGCGAATTTTCATCGATGTCATATTGGAAATCGCCGTACTTACATCCTTCTGCTGTTGCTTTCTCAAGCAGCGGGACGACCTCTGCAATGTCCACCACTTGCACCACTCTTCGCAGTTTTTCTCTGCGCATGAGGCGCAGCCCCACGGCGTAGATGACACCGAACAATCCGTACCCACCGATCGCCAACGTAAAGAGTTCTGGGTTTTGGGTTCGGCTACAAAAGACCAACGCTCCCTTGGCGTTGATGAGTTCAAAAAACTCGACATCATCAACAATCGGTTTCATGCCCAGCCCCCTGCCATGGGCATTTGCACTCAACGTTCCCCCAATACAAATTTCGTCTGACCCACCTTGCTTTTGTCGAATCACCCACGGGTTTGGTTCATCTTGTTGAAACTTTGCAATGCCTTCCATGAGTTCTGGCCAGCGAATCCCCGCTTCTACTTTTACAAGTCCGTTGTTTGGATCTAGACCAAAGACACGTGTCAGTTGCGTCGTGTCGATGAGCATCGCATCTGTTGCGAATTGTTGTCCGCCAAGGGCGTGGCGCCCACCAGCGATGGAGACGCTCAGATTTTGGCTCGCGGCATCTTTGATGTGCTGTTGCAGATCCAACAGTGTTTTTGGTTTCTCAATTGTGCGAACCCACGTGGGATTCATAGCTGCGTGCGCGTCGTTGACAAGAATCCCACTCACATGTTCGGCAACGCGTTCGCTTCGCATGCGACTTGCACAACCGCTTGCAACGAACCACGGCAACTGGGTCGCAACGGTCAGCGTACTTGCAGATTTCAGAAATTCACGCCGCTCCATCACTGAATCGTAACTGCTTTATGAAGGGGGAAGGGGGGGGGTTGATCCGAAGGATTTGGATTTACACTTCCATAGCGTTGGCAAAACAGTCAATAACACCCGTAATCAGGGTGTTGAATTGATTTAATTTGAAAAATAGGGTGCTTTTTCACTTTTATATGGTAAACTACAGTACTGTATCTAATTGATACTCATTCTCATGCAAGATGAAAAAAACATGCCTAGCGATACAAAAAAGCGGACACAAGAGGTTGAACTCCTTGCTGACATGCCTGAGGCAGGCACGCTTTTAAGTTCGTCAAATACTGCCACGCAAGACACGCAGTTACTCAAAGAAACCTTCAATGAAAAGTACAAATGGGGATTTGTCACCGACATTGAAGCGGACTCCGCGCCACCGGGACTTGATGAATCAACCATTGCGTTTATTTCCGCAAAAAAGGAAGAACCACAGTGGCTCCTTGATTGGCGACTCAAAGCGTACAAACATTGGCTCACCATGGAAGAACCAGATTGGGCGCACCTCAAGTACAACAAACCAAACTACGACGAGATCATTTTCTATTCAGCCCCAAAGTCTATGGAAAATGCACCCAAGTCACTTGATGAAGTCGATCCAAAACTTTTAGAAACCTATAAAAAACTTGGCATCCCACTTGCAGAACACGCCGCCCTTGCAGGTGTTGCCGTCGATGCAGTGTTTGACTCTGTATCAGTTGGCACAACCTACCAAGACAAACTCGCTGAGATTGGTATCATCTTTTGCCCAATTTCAGAAGCAGTTCGCGAACACCCTGAACTAGTCAAAAAGTATCTTGGCACCATCGTCCCCTACTCTGATAATTACTACGCCACGTTAAACAGCGCAGTCTTTACCGATGGCTCGTTTGTATACATCCCCAAAGGCGTGAAGTGCCCGATGGATTTATCCACGTATTTCCGCATCAACGCGAAATCATCTGGGCAATTTGAACGCACGCTTATTATTGCTGAAGAAGGCGCAAGTGTGAGTTACCTTGAGGGTTGCACCGCGCCAATGCGGGACGAAAATCAATTGCACGCTGCTGTTGTTGAACTTGTTGCCCTTGACAATGCAAGCATTAAATATTCGACCGTACAAAACTGGTATCCCGGCGATGAAAATGGCGTGGGTGGCATATATAACTTCGTGACCAAACGCGGAAAATGCCAAGGCAAAAGCAGCCGCATCACATGGACTCAAGTTGAAACAGGTTCAGCCGTTACTTGGAAATATCCTTCGTGTATTTTGCTTGGTGATAATTCCGTTGGCGAATTTTATTCGGTTGCACTGACAAATAATTATCAGCAAGCAGACACCGGCACGAAGATGATTCACATTGGCAAGAACACACGAAGTACGATCGTCAGCAAAGGCATCAGCGCCGGTCACGGTCAAAATATTTACCGCGGTCTTGTGCGAATTCAAAAAGGTGCAGAAAACGCACGAAATTACACGCAATGTGACTCCATGCTCATGGGTGATGAATGCGGCGCCCATACCTTCCCCTACATCGAAGTAAAAAACAAAACAGCAAAAGCAGAACACGAAGCATCGACCTCGAAGATTGGCGAAGACCAACTCTTCTATTGCAATCAACGTGGCATTTCAACAGAAGACGCCATCAACATGATCGTCAACGGGTTCTGCAAGGAAGTATTTAGAGAATTACCAATGGAATTCGCTGTGGAAGCACGGCGTCTCCTTGAAGTGAGTTTAGAAGCAAGCGTTGGATAACGCGCCACAGAGAGAACAACATGACAACACCATTACTTGAAATTAATAATTTACACGTCAATGTCGAAGGCAATGATATTCTTAAGGGCGTCAACTTGACTGTAAACCTTGGCGAGGTGCATTCGATCATGGGGCCAAACGGTTCTGGAAAAAGCACACTCGCATGCGTCCTTGCTGGCCATGATGCTTATGAAGTCACCGAGGGTGAAATTTACTTCATGGGTCAAGACCTCTTGGAACTTGACGCTGACCAACGGGCTTGTGCTGGAATCTTTTTAGCATTCCAATACCCTGTTGAAATTCCCGGCGTTTCCACAAAATTCTTTTTGAAAGCTGCAGTCAACGCAATGCGGAAGTACCGCGGTGAAGAAGAACTTGACGCGATGGACTTTCTTGATTTGGTTGAAGAAAAAGCAGCGTCCGTGAAACTCAATACTGATTTACTTGATCGTGGTGTGAACGAAGGCTTTTCAGGGGGCGAAAAGAAACGCGCTGAGATTTTCCAAATGGCAATGCTTAACCCAAAATTATGCATCCTTGATGAAACAGATTCCGGCCTTGATATTGATGCATTACGAATCGTCGCAGATGGTGTCAATAAATTACGAGGCAAAGACCGTGGATTCGTTGTGATCACCCATTACCAACGGTTACTTGATCACATTGTGCCAGACTTTGTACACGTGCTTATCGATGGCCAAATCGTCAAAAGTGGTGGCAAGGAACTTGCACTTGTTCTTGAAGAAAAAGGGTATGTTGCATTTGAAGATTGCGGCACTGGATGCGGTTGCGGATGACCACTATGACATTCGATAATACATGTTTTGAAACACTCCACAAAACTGAAGCGTGGATGTATACAAATGTTTCTGCACTTGCAAAAACTGGCTTTGCATTGAGCACGACGTTTGTAGAGGAATCTATTATTCGGGAGTTTGATATTGCTCCT
>JABHZL010000013.1 GCA_018656645.1 Phycisphaerae bacterium | reverse complement strand
GAACGTATCCGACCTTCTCGTCGTGATAGATAACTGGGGAGCATGCGAGTAGTGTTCCGCGTCCTGCTCATCTGCTAGCGCTATCAACAACTGCGCAAACTGTTCACTTTTGTTTTCAATATCACCAACACGGTTTTGGTCACACTGGTTCGAGTCCCTCCGGGCCCATTCGTTTAAAAACTAGTGCCCACCACAGCCACATCCCCCACCGCCGCCGCAACATCCACCGCCCTGTGGACTATCCCCGCTTTTTTTACTAAGCAAAGAAATAGCAGAAGGTTTTCGCATAACGCCAGTTTCCCTCGGAGTTCCACCACAATCAATTTCCGCGCGGTCACAAAGCTCACCCCACGTGACCATTTCCTCGTTCATAGAGTGGATCACTTCAACACTCTGGTCATTCTCTTCACAATAATATTCGTATGTGGGCATGTGCGTATTCTATTAAATAATTTGAGTTAAAAGAACAGACCCAGGGTCATGTAAATAACGATTGCAAGCAGCGCACCTGCTGGAATTGTAATCACCCAACTGACTGCGATATCCCGAACAGTGGTAAGGTTGATTGCACCAATGCCCCTTGCAAGCCCTACGCCAAGCACTGCGCCAACGAGGGTGTGTGTGGTGGAAATAGGTAGTGCCAACTTCGATGCAATCACAATAGTTGTTGCTGCCCCAAACTGGGCACAAAAACCGCGAGATGGAGTAAGCGCAGTAATTTTCTTTCCAACGGTTTCCATCACCTTCCATCCATAGGTTGCTAAACCAATCACGATACCGGTACCGCCAAGAAGTAATGCCCATAAGGGCACGGTTGCTTTTGCCGCAACGAGTCCATCTTGCGCGGTCTGGACTGCTGCTGAGAGTGGCCCAATCGCATTGGCAACATCATTTGCACCGTGGGCAAATGCAATAAAACACGCCGTTAAAATTTGGAGATAGATAAAAATCCTCTCGGTTCTTCTAAATTCCGGTCGGCTCGAGCCTAGGTTTGCTCGTTTACTTGATGTGTCGGTTGTTGCCTGAGTTAGTTCAAGAATCGAATCAATCGTGTCTCTGGTATCTGAATCTGCTGCCCTTTGGGCTCGTAACAAGTGCTTCGTACTTCGCTGCAGCGCCCGTGCCACGTACAACTCTCTTGCTTGTTGTTGTTCTTCTTCTTTGTCGTCCGATTTATAATTTCTTAACAACACGTATGACAACAGGGCACCTAGAAGACCAACTCCAGAAGAAACCAAAAGCGCTAAAGAAAACGATAGGTCAAGATGAAGATTTTTCAATCCCTTAAAGACCATGACTAACGTCATTATCATTAATACAATAAAAACCATATAGGGAGTAAATTTGCGCACTGCCTCCACGGGATCTGCCCTGTAAAAAACTCTGTGCAAAACAATTTGAAAAACAATAAAACTAATTGTGCCGCTCATCAGAGGAGAAATTATCCAACTTGCAGCAATCGTACTTACTTTATCCCAGTGCACCGCTGACATGCCGCCATACACAATCCCAAAACCAATAATTGCACCGATTATTGAGTGGGTCGTTGAAACTGGCCACCCAAAACGTGAAGCAAACTGTAACCAAAGCCCCGCCGCAAGCAAAGCGGAGAGCATGCCAAGTACAAAGGATTGTGGATCGCCTGCAAACAGTGCGGGATCAACAATTCCTTTTCTTACCGTATCGGAAACGTGCGATCCAACAAAGAACGCCCCAGCAAACTCTAGAATTGCAGCCAAAATAACCGCTCGTTTAAATGTCAGTGCTCCCGAGCCAACACTTGTCCCCATAGCGTTCGCTACATCATTAGCACCAATATTCCACGCCATGTAAAAACCAAAGACAAGCGCAAGAACAATGAGTGTGGTTTGGTATTCCATTGAACTACTTCAGTGTTAATAACATCCGAACACGGTTGGCTAGTTTTTCAGAATAATTACTAATCCCAGCAATTTCATGGAGCAATCGTTGCCAAACAAAAAAATGACCTACAGAAAGTTCGTCTTCATGATCGAGAACCAACTTCATCAATTTACGTTGCATGATGTCGCAGTTGTGCTCGGCTTCCGCTACGCCATCAACCATTTCTACGACTCTCGTAGCCTCAACTCCTCCAAAACCAGATTCAATCAGCGCGTCGAGTTCACGCATGACATCCCTTGCCTTGTGAAACGCGTCTTTGTTCTCTTTAATATATTCCCCAAAGGGTTCAACGAGAGAATCAAGCATCTTTGCAGAACGAAGACTCATTAAAATACCGATGTCCTCTGCTTTGTCCGCAATAGAATCTTGCAAACCAAGAATTTCCAATAATTGACCTCGGTCGATCGCTAAAAATAATCCACGCGGCAAATTGTTTCGAATATCGTTTTTTACAAGATCCGCCTTGTGTTCTAACTTTGATATTTCGCGAGCGGTTTCTTCGACATTGGGATCTTCACCTTCTCTAATTCTTTCAAGCAATGAAAACGCGGCCTCGACACAGTCGGCGACTTTGTCGAGGTGCAACTGAAGTGGCACAAATGGTGATCGACCAAAAAGTCTGGCCATTGCGTTTACTGGCATGGGTGGTCTCCTCTGATTTCGGGACTATACACTGTGTACGTTATATATGCAGAAGCGACTCTTAAAAGAGAATTTGAAGCTGTGTACGCAGCAACATTTGGTCTTTTTCGGAACCTGTATCAGCTCGCCAACCGTTACCAGAAGAAACCCAATCTGCAGATGGGGTTCCACCACCAACACCACCGTTGGTAATGGTTTTTCCTGCCCATGCAACATCGGTTGTCCATTTAATGTTGTTGCTACCAGCTGTTGGCCAATAGTTGAAACCAATGCGAATGGCGTCCATGTCCATATTGGATCCGCTCACTTCACCCTCTTGGTATTGGGCAAAAAGTTCAACATTGTTATTGGCCAAAAAACCGCCCTGCAAAAGCCAACCTGAGGAATCGACTTTATCTGCATTTGCTGTGTTTTTGCCTGTTGTTTCTACCATGTAGCCAAACACGTTCCAACCATCGGATCGGTATGAAACATCTACTGTCCAACCATTGCTTTCATTTGCGTTTGCGTTGCCATACTCAAATGTAGCACTGTCGTTGTCGTAATTTTCATACGCAACACCAATGAGCCAACCACTCTTTGCGCCCGATTTGGAGGTGAGATAATCAAAATCTTTCCAGCCTGCGTCACCAAAACGAAATTCGGCTCGTGCAACCCATGCGTTTGTTGGGGCAGAAAGCGCTGCTGTGCTGGATTGTCCTGGACCATCTGTGTATTGGGCGATAATTTTAACATCGTCGTTTTTCCACCCATATTCAAGCCCCTGCGACCATCCATACTTAAAGGCGTTGTTAAGCATTGATGATTCAACAGCGAGTTGCTTACTTGATGAAATAATGTTTTCACGAAGAAAGTTTTGTTTGAACTGGCCAAACTTGAACCAACTGCCATCATCAAATTTTTTGCCCGCCCAAGCATCTTCGGTATTTGAACCTCCACTGCGGGACCATGTTGTAGCAATTTTAAACACCCACGACGGATCAATAATGTGACCAGAAAATTTTACTTTTGTTCGGCGTTGTTCGAAACCGTGTTGTGAATCTAAGCCGTTTGCATCGTTATACAACCATCGAGATTGAAGTTGCCCGTTAATTTTTAATTTCCAATTGCCGTCGGAAGATTGAAGAAATGCGCCTTTGTTGTAACCCGCGCTCACTCCATCGCCCTGAAGACTTGACCTTGTATCGGCGTCAGCAAGGACGTCGTGCACCAAACTGCGAACTTGGTCTGATCTTTGCTCGTTAAGCCAGTGGTCGTCTTGGTTTTTAAGTCCAGCCACTTCACTTTGTAAATCAACAACCATTTGGCGAAGTTCGTCTACGGAAGCGGTTGTTGGATTTGGGTTCGCCACTGCGGCTGTTGTTATGGTGCACGCAAGTATGGTAAATTTGTACATTGATCGGACTCCTGTTTGATCGTCTATGGGGGGTAAGGTTGGTATATTAAGTACTTGTTCAAATAGCGTACAAAATGTGTAAATAATGGGCTAAGAGTTGCTGTTTTGCCCAAGGATGAGTATCCTGTCCACTCTCGGCCGAGTGCCCAAGTGGTCTAAGGGAACGGATTGCAAATCCGTCATTCGTGGGTTCGAATCCCACCTCGGCCTTCACAGTCCTTATTGAGGTTGTAATCAATGATTTTTAGACTTCTGACAGTGCTTCTTACAAGTTCTCTGGCTCTTGGTCAGACCACAACTATCACGTTGATGGCAGAGGGGTCAAGGATCGTTGATGCTGAGGCAACACTCCTCCTCTTTAGCGACGGATCCCCAACTAGGGTACGTGTTGGTGACAACGATACCGAGTTGGTTGTTTTTCCAAACGCAAGACTTGCTGAAATTGAGGGAGAGTATTCCAAAAATCAAAATGCACAATTTCGTGTGAGTGGTGAAGTGTTTACATATGACAAAGGTAATTTTTTGTTGGTGCGAGATGTAACCGTGGCGGGTTCCTTTGCTAAACGAAATTCGCCATCTGTTACACCCTCTTCGCCTGATATTGATGATGACACTACCTCTTCTAAAGACGATTCTGTGGAGTCTATTGTCGCTGATTTAAGGGCAGCAACCGGCTCGCTCACCCGATCTATACGCAACGCAGCAAACAATCCAATCAAAAGGTCTTCCACAAGAGATGAGGGTGTACGTATTACAAATCGCCGTGGTCATCTTGTTCGAAATAGTGACGGGGCGTGGGTTTTTGTTTTTGTTGCCGATGCAACCGGTTTGTCTGATCCCCCGTGCACGGTATTGCCAAGCGCTGTTTCCAATAAACTTTTTAAGTATGCAAGCAAGGGTGGTTTCACCGTTCCGTTTTTAGTTTCTGGAGAAATATTAACGTATCACGGTCACGATTTTTTATTGTTACGTTCTTGGCGGAGAGTGCACACTGCTGATCATCTTGATGGGTAACGGGGAGCAGATGGTATCATTTTTATAGTATGAATTTTCGGCGGGCTTTTGGGGCGACCGGTTTTTGGATCGTCAATTGGAGTTTCGGCGATTGTTTTAATTACCTCTTGTCCAAGGGTTGTTTCGCCAAAAGCGCAGTACTGACCATCAAGCCTAGCGGTTCCTTCGCGCGAAAGGCATATAAAAAACTGACAACCTGCTGAGTCTGGATCCCCCGCGCGTGCCATTGAAATCACCCCAAAGTCGTGCTGTAATGAACTTGGTTCAATTGGTAACCACCAACCAGAACTTCCTGAGCCCGTTCCGGTAGGGTCGCCGCCTTGTATTACAAACGGGAGCCCTTTGTTAGTAAGTGGAACTATGCGGTGAAATATTGTTTCATAATAAAAACCGCCATCAGCCAATTCGCGAAAGTTCCACGCCGTGTTTGGCGCAGCATCTGGGCGAAGTTTTATGTGTATTTCCCCCTCGCTTGTTTCAATGACTGCATCTTTGTCTTCATACACTCGCCAACCATTTAGAATTGACTCTTCAAATTCATCATCGATTGCCTCATCTTTCCAATCAACAATTTTGGTGTACGAAGTTTTTCCACCATCCTTCGAAACTTCTTCAACAACTGGGACTAGACGAGATCGCAATGGTTCCACAACAATAGGCGAACCAATTGGTTTCCCTTCTATCAATAGTTGCACCCAGGCCGCGTTTTGTAAACTATTTATTTTGGGTAGTCTTCGAAGCAAGTCGTGTTGACCTTCTGTGATTGCCGCGGGTTTAGATATTAGTTTGTTGTTTTGGTCGAGCAACACAACGTGGGCTAGATCTTCCCCTTCTGGCAAGACAACTTGTACCATCACGCTTCGGTCCACACCGTTGTAAAGATGATCTGGTGTTATTGGGGATGTGGCAAAAATAAATTGGGCAATGAGTATTTCAAACATACTTACATGGTCGCGTTCTTTGTAAGTATCGTCAACCCTGAAGTTGTTGAAGAAGCTTTTCTCGTACCGTTTTTGCGTCAGCGGCCCCACCACTGCGTTTCATCACTTCACCGACAAGTCTGCCAATAGCAGCGTTTTTTCCAGAGCGAACGTCATCTGCTGCCTGTTGTTGGGCCTCTATCGCCTCTGTGACCCAAGAATCAATTGCGCCGCTGTCCGTTACCTGGAGCAGATTGTTTTCTTTTGCAACATTTTCGGAAGTTTGATCTGAATCACACAGCATTCCAAAAAGTTTGTCTGCTGCTGAAGAGCCGACCTTGTTTTCTTGCCGAAGTTGGATGAGCCCAGCCAACTGTTGAGGTGTAATACCAAGGTTGTTTACTTCACATTTGTTTTCATTTGCATATTTTGCACCCGCGTTTAGAAGCCATTTTGCGCTTTCGGTACCATTGTTGCTTTGTTTTACACACCGCTCAAAAAAGTTGCACAAGTCGGGTTCTGCTGTTAACGCCATCGCGTCCTTTAGAGAAAGTTTATATTCAGATTGATATCGCAACCTTCTTGACGCCGGAAGTTCTGGAATTGTTTCGTTTACTTCGTTGATCCATTCCTGAGAAATTGTAAGTGGCACAAGGTCTGGGTCTGGGAAAAAACGGTAATCGTGCGCGTCTTCTTTTTCTCGCTGCATCACTGTCATTTGTTTATCATCATCCCAGCCACGGGTACTTTTTGCGTTTGGTCCCATCTCTTTTCCGTCTGCAAGCCACGCTTCAACTTGGCGGGTTGCTTCATATTCGATTGCGCCTGCGATTGCCTTAAAGGAATTCAGGTTTTTAATTTCAACGATTGGGGTTGCGTGCGTGGCTCCCTCATCTGTTGTGATAATCATATTGATGTTGGGTTCAAACCGCATGTGGCCTTTTTGCATAATGCCTTCAGTAACACCGAGGTATCTACAAATATCACGTATCTCTCGTGCGTATGCGACTGCATCTTGTGCGCTGTGCAGGTCTGGAGCTGAAACAATCTCAAGAAGCGGCGTGCCCGCTCGGTTTAAATCTACAAGCGACCCGTCGTAGTGTTCACCACCTGGTAGTTCGTGGCCAAGTTTTCCAGTGTCTTCTTCAAGATGCGCTCGAATAATTTTTACGGGTTTTTGATCTTCGCCTATTTCTATAACACCGTCTATACAGAGCGGTTTGTCAAACTGGCTAATTTGATAGCCTTTTGGTAAATCTGGGTAATAATAATTTTTCCGATCCCATTTCGTAAAGTTGGCAATCGTGCAATTGAGTGCAAGCCCAACTCGCATTGACATGGAAACCGCTCGCCGGTTAACGACGGGAAGCGATCCGGGCAACGCCATGACGACTGGATCAACAAGGGTGTTTGGCTCGGCGTCGTATTGTTTAGGCGAAGCTGCGTTTGGAGCAGTAGCAAACATTTTGCTTTCTGTTGCAAGCTCAACGTGTATTTCCATGCCGATAAGGACACGTGATGAAGTGATGGTTGTCATCGAACGGTCTCTGTAACTCCAAGGTCTGAGGTTGTAAAAAGAGATTGAAATTGATACCCCGCGTTTTCTATATTCTCTCTTGCCCCTTCACAACGATCTATGGCTGCAATAATTGACGTAACCGACGCGCCTAGTGACGTAATTGTTTCCGCCGCTTCAAGCACTTGGCCACCTGTTGTCGCGATGTCTTCGACAATTGCCACCTTATCCCCTTGTTGAAGTATGCCCTCAAGTTGTTTCGCGGTGCCGTATTCTTTTTTTTGGTTTCGGATAAAGATACAAGGAATGTCGCTAGCCATTGATGCTGATGTAACGAGTGGGATACCACCAAGTTCAGCTCCTGCAAGAAGTGTTGTTCCGGTAGGAATTAACGCAGCAAAAAGTGGTCCGATCGCCTTTAAGATGTCTGGTTTTGTTGAAAACAGGTATTTATCGATGTACCAAGTAGATTTCCGCCCGCTCCGAAGCGTGAAATCTCCGTGAAGAATCGCTGTTTCTGCAATTCGTTTGGCTAGTTCTTCTCGTGTCATTCCCACATTCTATCAACCAATGTCCACGCACCCAATATGTACCTGCCACACCTCTTGAAGAAACTAACCGCGGGGTAGTTTTTTGCGGAGAAAATGTTGCCCAAGGAGGCCAAAAGGAATCACGACAGTAAGCTCGATGACGCGGTTGATGAGATCAGCAACGAGCCCAAGCGCAATAGCTGCGGGAAACACGGTCACCCAAGAGGCTATGAAACCAATGATCCACTCGCGTCCACCAAGGCCGCCGGTTGGAAGCGGAAGCAACGAAGCAATCGAGCCGGCACCAGCAAGAAGTATTGCTGTCTGGGGTGTAATTTCATAACTCATCAGGTCAAAAATCAACCAATACCGAGCTGCAAACAACAACACGTCTACATATCGATAAGAAATTGCCAGAAGCCATGGTCGTCCTGGTTTTCGCGTAATAAAAACGAGAAACAACAAAATAGGGGCACACACAAAATAGATGATGTCTATGCGAAAAAGATTGCTACAGATGACCATGAAGAGGGCAACTCCTGAAACACATACAATCGTGGCAACTGATTCAAAGAGAACCTGAAGTGATTTTGGGGCCGGTATTCCATTCACTTTGCTGTGATACACGGTTCTACCAATAAGTCCCGCTCGCATTGGTAGCCAGTTCAACATCCCACTTACCATCACCAGCCAAAACATCTCTCCCTTCTCAATTGGATCACACCCGGATTTTGCAATTCCACCCCGATTTAACAGTTGGCGGAAAGATTCAGAAACAAACCCTTGCGACAAAACCATGAGGACCACCAATGACACAAGCACACCTCTGTTTGGGCGTTCTATCGAATCTATTGCTTTTGAAATATCACCCCACCGATTCCAGATTGTAAAAATTGCCGCGCATAACAAAACAACACTAACAATCCACCCAATTATTCTTATTTGTTTATTGCCCTTGGTGGTCATAGTGGATTCTATTCATCACCAGTTATACCAAGCGCCTTTTCGCGTCTTTGGTTTACTCGCTTTTCGACCCAACCATAAATCCAATTTGCAATCAGGCGCACACGAGGATTACTATCTTTAAGCGCCGAGAGAAGATGAACATTATCAAGAACAACATCATCAACAGTTGGTGAAACAAATCTCAGCATCCAAGCAATTGTGGTGATATCGCTTTCGTCAACATCGGCCATACCAACAAAAGATTCAAAAGATGGATCTCTTGACATGACAGAGAGAATCCACGCCTTAGAGGTGATATCAAGACTTGGAAATTTCATCAGCAATGTAGTAATCGCTTCATCTTGTAGTGGGTGACGCTCACCCTCAGGAATTTGTTTAACCTCTTCCCCTGGAGGAGGAGTAATAAGCGGCTCAACGACCTGGATGTGCGTATCGTCACCAACCACCCAAGTAAGTAGTGCAAACGAAACAAGGTCGTCGGGACTGTTCATTTCGTTAACCTTCGCAAGTGCATTTTTTAGCCACTGGTCAGTCGGTTTTACTCCTTCAATGTAGATTTCTGCTTCGCCTGATTTTGAACCAAGCGCTGTTGGTTCGTAAACCAACACAGCTCTGCCCTCTATATTCTCTGCTGTTCGAATTGAAAAATTAGATATCGCGTGAAATTGTAAAAATCCGCCACCCGTCGGCCACTCGTTAAACACAGAACCCACCCAATAATTTCTCAGATCTACAGTTATTGTAAACCTCTCGCGAGGATATAAAATTAATTTTCTATTGATTGGAATAATGATCGGAATTGTGTTATTAATAGATGTGTTCACAATTTGTGTGTTTGCTTGGAGCAAAACAACGGGTTGAATTGGGCCTTGTTGCGCAATCTGCATTGGCAATAGCCCGTTATTTGACAACTCTATTTCAATTAAAATTGGTTGATAGGGCCCAACACTCGTTGAAACCGCATTTGCGCGAATGGAATATGTCACAGTTGGATTTGTTGGATATTCGTCAACAGTGCTTGGAATGTTATCAATCAATGTCTCAATAGTGCCCACGCCGTCCCGAGCAACAATCTCTTGGCCAAGGAGTTTTTCGAGTTGGTTACGAGACCAAATACCAATAAGTGTTCCGGCACTATCTCGTGCAACTTGTAAAAACAAGCGAGCTGCTTCACGATCCCTGCCCTGTAACAACCTAACTAGTGCTAACCCAACAATTGTCGAGTCGCGTTCTTCACCAAGAGATGTAAATAGTTTCTCTGCGGTTTCTGTATCATTTGAACGAAGTGCAATCCATCCGCGAATATGGTTCTTTTGTGATTCTGAAACAGGAGCGTACGTTTCTGCTTTTAAAAGAAAATTATCTGCACTCTCAACCAAATTACCAAGCCAAACAGAAACCCACGCGGCTTGCAAACAGTGCTCGATAAAAACGGATGTAATGCGAGAAGAGTCTGGTTGATCTTCAAGTGCAACAAGTACAGAGGCAAACGAATCAAGTGCTTGTCGCAATGCCCATTCCGCCTCCTGTTGTTCGGCGTCTGAATACACGGCCGCTTTTATAGTTGCTAATTTTGGAGATAGTGGAGAGTGGACCCTTGCGAGCTCGAGAGGAGTCGCTCTAGGTTGTTGTTTTTGAATTATTTTTCTAAATTTCTCGTCAGCTATTCTTTGTCTTTTTGCAATAATATCAAGTGCGGCTTCTTTGTTGCCTGCGGCCCAATGAGCCATGACCATATCCGAAAGTAAATTATTATTAATTTCACTGGTATTGTTCGCGTTGTCAGCAAGAGCGATGTCGTAAATACGACTTGCCCCTTTGTACGCACCAAAAGACATGAGCAACTCTGCGAGTGAAACCTGTGTTGTAACATCCCGCATATTTGCGAGCATGAGTGAACTCAACAACTCGACTCTTCGATATGGATCAGATGATTCGTCTCCAAAGAAACCGACTGCAACAGCTGTTGCATCTGTGAAATATGGGTCTAGAGCAACAGATTCTGCAAGCCACCTTGCAAACTGTTGTGTGTTTCCAAGTTGCCTTTGCAACATTGCCGAGTCAAATGCAAGCCTCGCCGCAACGCTTGGGTTTAGTTTGGCTTGGTTTTCTGGGGACAACAGTTGTTCATATAACAACTCGCGTTCTGAGGCGGTATTAAGGGTGTCCACCGCGTCCCGAAGGCGAGCTAGTTGCAGTGGAGTTTCATTTGGAAACAACCTAAGCAGTTCTTTAACACCGAGTTGTCGCATTTCCGGATCATCTGAAATAGTAGCCATTTCAACCCAAGCTCTCCAGATATCTGGGTTGTTTGGGTCTATTTCTGCCGCCATTTTAACGAGAGCCGCTCCAACCTCTATCTCATTTACGCTAAGTGGTTGAATTTGAAGAACTGTTCTGGCAACACGAATACATTCGCTTGAAAGACGTGACGCGCTGGCTTGTTGAATTTGTTCCGCACCTCGATCATCAAAACCCCCGAAAACTGGGGTGCAAAATGAGGAAACAGTGACCACCACAAGGGCAAGGCTATGGATAAATCGGTGCTGAGTTTGGAGTGTCATGGTGGATTATTTGCTGCACAGTAGTGTATTTTTAGGGATTTAGATCTCTGATTTGTGCTCTGTGGGTAATTGGGGGGTAAGAATTGCCAAATGGCGTTGACACCATGTGGTAGCATTGGTAATTTCGTCATCTCTCCTAGAGATTCAATAGAATACCGGAACTCTTTTTTGCCATGTTTAATACAAATAAATTACTTTTACCCACCCTTCTGATCATCGCAACAACCGCTGTTGCCCAACCATCGTTCAGAATTACTTCTTTCATCAGCCACAGAGATCTGACTGATAGGCAAAAAGTTGATATTGAGCGATACACAGAGGGTTGGGCAACCATCTTGCTTACAGACGATGCAAAAATGATTGCAGAAGCACGGCGTGGGCTGACCGAACCATTGGACAATCGCTGGTCAATGTCCAACACTGCCAGAATGCATTACGGGGAAGCGCTTCTCTCTTCTTTTGAACCATTCCTCTCAGAAGAAAACGAAAACGAAGTTGCTGCCATCAACGCGTTACAAATCCTTTCACTTCTTGGAACAGAACGAAGCGTCACAACAATCATGCGTCACGCGAGTAACACGTTTGAAGACCGCTCCGCACTGAGACAGTGGGCTTCAGCAGGATTAGAAAATAGTTTTCAAACTGGGCGATTACCCCTTACTAGAATCACTAGCGCTGCAACATTGTTGGCAGATGCCGCTTCAAAAGAACCAGTGTGGCACGTTGCATCAAGACAACTTCAATCACTAAGTTCTCTTTCCGATACGCCCGGATTACGAAGATCTGAACTAACAGAACTACAAGGACTTTCGTTTGAATTACAAGTCCAAGCTATTTCGAACATTGTCGAAGATGTTGCGGCAAATAAAAAAGCGAGCCTTCGAATGCGGCCTGTTCGATCTGGATTGTCCTCTCTGAGATTGCAATTGATTGAACCCAGCGTTGACTCTACGCTTAAAACAGATACGATCAACAACCTTGTACCGGTCTTGATACGCGTTCTTGAAGTCGCTTCTAGCCAGTGGAGTGGTGCAAAAAAAAGCGATGCTCTACTTGTTGCCTATGGCGGCGCAATTGAAACTGCTACAACAATGCTACAGCGGTTTGTTGGAGATGATGATGTAGAAAATGTAGATGTTCGAGGCGCGTGGGAGGCTGGCGACAAGCAACCTTTAACTGATGCCATTCTCTATTGGCAAAACAAAACTGCGTCAAAATAATTTGTTGTCATGATTAAACTCCTCTTACCAATCGCAATTTTGTTTGCGACTGTTGTTGCGGTGTTTACATTTGAAGAGAAACACCCAAAATCTGATTTTGTTTTTATCAACCGGGGCGATGTGTTTACACTAGACCCACAGCGGATGAGTTGGTTAAACGATATGCAAATGGCATATTGTTTGTATGAGGGTTTGGTTCAGTGGAATCCCAGTGATTTTTCTATTGAACTTGCGGCTGCAGATTCTGTTAAAAAAAGCAAGGATGAGTTGTCATACACATTTCATATTAGAGAAGACGCTAGGTGGAGCAATGGCGCGCCACTTACTTCTTATGATTTTCAATACGCTTGGATGCGATTATTAACCCCTGATTTTGCTTCTGATTATTCTGATTTTTTCTTTTCAATAAGGGGGGCTAAGTCGTACTGGAATTGGAGAAGTGAACAGCTTGCTGCCACATCAAACTTGTCAATCGAACAGGTTGCAGCCAGGTTTGCGGACATGGTGGGCATTACTATTATTGATGCAAATACTATTCGGGTAGATCTTGAACAACCCGTGCCCTATTTTCTTGATCAACTCGCCCTTGCGGTGTGTAGCCCTGTATACAAACCTTGTGTAGAGGGATGGAAGGTCACCCAAGATGTACGCGAGAAAATGCTTGTAGAGGGCTGGCACGCCGTTAAGCCCCCCGCAATGGAAAAGCGTAATTGGATCAATATTGATAAGGCTACTGGCCGCTTGAAGCAAAAAAATGTTTGGGCGCGGCCCGGTACCCTTGTTAGCAACGGACCGTTTATACTCGACAGCTGGAGATACAAACGTGATATGCGGCTCGTTCGAAATCCTTTTTTCCACACACCTGAACAAACGTCACTTGATTCTATTGAAGCAATCACGATATCTGATACAAACACGGCAATCATGGCTTTTGAATCTGGTGCTGCCGACTGGCTCAATGGAGTAAATGCAGATTATCAGGCCGATATGTTGGCGCAACAGTTGCGGGGAGAAAGAACAAATATTCACGCATTTCCAACGTTTGGTACTGATTTTTTCTCATTTAATTGTAGAGAAAAACTTAATAACGGAAACGCTAATCCTTTCCACGATGCAGCCGTACGCAGAGCATTTGTTTTTGGAACAGATCGCACGGCAATTGTGAAACATGCCACGAGGTTGCTTGAACCAACGGTTTCTAGTTTTGTTCCCCCACAATCTATTGATGGGTATGAAACGGTAGTTGGCATTGGATTCGACCCAAACCGAGCAATTGCAGAATTAAAATCTGCCGGGTGGGTAGATCGAAACGAAGACGGTCTTGTTGAAAACCCAGATGGCGAGTTATTTCCGGTAGTAGAAATTTTGTACACCACAAACACACCTCGTTATAAATGGATTGCACTAGAGCTGCGTGATCAATGGCAACAACGGTTGGGAATTCGAATTGAGCTTCGGGGTACGGATAATAAGTTTTTTAGCGCTGATCTAAGAAACGGTAATTTCATGATCGCTCGTGGTCGATGGTATGGGGACTATGGTGACCCCACAACTTTTTTAGATGTGTTTAGATCAAACGGCGGAAACAATGATCGTGGATATACCAACACAAACATTGATGACTCTTTGGACCTTGCCGCTGTTGAGTTAGATCCAGAAAAAAGAATGCAAATGTTGCATGACATTGAAGAAGAATTGTTTAATGACGAGGTGCCAATGCTTGTCATTTGTCAATTGTTACAGTTATATATGTATGAACCCGATCGGGTAAGTGGACTCACAACCCACCCAAGATTAACCCAGCAGTTGTGGAGAGTTAACATTAACACGTCCGGGGATCAACAAACATATATACCACATCAACAAACAAATTAAATAATATCAACATAGTTGCATACACCAGCACTATCCCCATCAACACAGTAATATCTTTGCCCAAAACCGCATCAACAAAGTGCGTTCCAATTCCGGGAACCGCGAAAACTTTTTCAACAACAAAAGAGCCAGTCATTGCCGCGGCGGTCGCTGGTCCAAGATAACTCAACACGGGCAAAAATGCGTTTTTTAATGCGTGTTTCATAACTACTACCCGCTCTGACAATCCCTTAGCCCTAGCCGTTCGTATGTGGTCGCTTGCAAGTTGTTCAACCATGCCACTTCTTGTGAACTGCGCGATGTAAGCAGCAAACGGAAGACTAAGTGCAATCGACGGCAAAACAATGTGCTTCCATGATCCCCAGCCGCCAACCGGAAACCACCCAAGCCAAACCGAAAAAACAATAAGTAACACGACGCCAACAACAAACGCGGGGACGCTAATTCCAACAAGTGAAATGATTATTGTCAGTAAGTCTATCCATGAGCGCGGCCAAACTGCGCCCAAAACCCCTGCTGAAATTCCCAATACAATCGCAATGAGAATTGCCGTTAATCCAAGAATGATGGAAACGGGCAGTTGACTTGCGAGTATTTCGTTCACTGTCCAGTTTTCGTGTCGAAGGCTTGGCCCAAAATTAAAAACAGGGCCATCATTATCTCCAACGAGCCACGCGCCACCACTTGCTTTCCATAAATATCCAGTGTAAAAGCTAACTGGGTCGTTTAAATTGTAATTCTCTGCCATCGCCTCCATCACTTCTGGTGGCGGCCGTCGTCCATCTTTTTCAAGCGGGTTTCCTGGGATAAGCCATGCGAGTGCAAACGTTGTTGTGTAAACCGCCAATAATATAATTGGCATTTGCACTAGTCTCCATACAACAAGTTTTAGCATTGTTGCATCTTGTAAATCACACTCCGAACCTAGCGCGATCGCCAAGTTGTTCTGCAATTCGAATGAGTTGGTTGTATTTTGCTGTGCGGTCACTTCTACATGGAGCGCCGGTTTTTATTTGCCCACAATTTGTCGCAACAGAAATATCTGCAATCGTTGTGTCTTCTGTTTCGCCGCTTCGGTGACTTAACACCGCGGTATATTTGTTTTTGTGTGCAAGTTTTACTGCTTCAAAGGTTTCAGTGAGTGTGCCAATTTGATTTACTTTCACAAGTATAGAATTGGCGCTCCCCTCTGTTATTCCTCTGTCTAAAAACGCGGGGTTCGTTACAAATAAATCGTCACCAACGAGTTGAATTTTGCTCCCGAGTCGTTCTGTTAGTAGTTTCCATCCAGACCAATCGTCCTCACCTAAACCATCTTCAATGGATCGGATTGGATATCTTGCGCACCAATCTGACCAAATATCAATCATTTCTTCAGAACTAATAACTTTTTCCGGATCACTACTGAAAAAACAATATCCCTCTTTGCCAAGCTTTCTTGCTTCGCTTACTAATTCGCTTGCAGCTGGATCTAGTGCGACAAATATCTGCTCTCCCCAGCTATACCCAGCCCTATCAACAGCCTCTTCGATAACCCGAAGCGCCTCTTCGTTATCAGAAAGATTTGGAGCGAATCCACCCTCGTCGCCCACAGCGGTGGACATACCACGATCGTGTAAAACGTTTTTTAAGGTGTGATAAATTTCAACACAGGCCCGAAGGGCTTCACCAAAATCATCAAATCCCCATGGTTGAATCATGAACTCTTGGAAATCGACAGTGTTATCAGCGTGTTTTCCACCATTCAAAATATTAAACATTGGGACGGGGAGAACATGGGCGTCCTCGCCTCCTAAGTATGCGTACAGGGGCTTGTTTTCAGCATTTGCTGCTGCATGAGCAACCGCCATGGAAACTCCAAGAATGGCGTTTGCGCCAAGATTCCCCTTGTTCTCTGTCCCGTCAAGGTTGATCATTGTGGTATCAACACCTGTTTGATCGGTTGCATCTTTCCCCTTTACTGCACTAGCAATTTCGTTGTTTATGTGTGCTACTGCCTTGGAAACCCCTTTGCCTCCCCAAGGTTCACCGCCATCACGCAGCTCTACCGCTTCATTTTCGCCTGTGCTCGCTCCTGATGGCACCGCGGCGCGACCAGATGCTCCACCAGAAAGGGTGACCTCACATTCAAGAGTGGGGTTTCCCCGTGAATCTAGTATTTGCCTTGCATGAATATTCGATATAGTTGTTGTCATGGTGGAAACTCGTAAAAAATGGAATCATACAGCGGACGTGGACAAAGAAACAATTGAAAAAGCAACAATTGCATATTTAACAACAACCAAGTCATCTTGCCCGCGGTGTTGCCATTCTCTCAGAGAAACAGCGAGCCCTAGATGCCCAGAGTGTGGTTTAAAAATAAAAATAGCCTTAGATCGCTATGGTCCCATTGTTTGGTTTATTGGGCTTTGTAGTTTTATTGTGTGCCTTGGCATTAGTGTTGACCAAATTGGATGGTTCACACTCCCAGTAATTGTGTTTGGCAACAATCCAATGCCGTACAAACTTATACTTCCAGAAACTGTTGGATTGGTCGTTTTTCTAACTTCAGTTTTCTATTGGTGGAAAATTAGACAAAAGTCATTGTTGTGGACAAGTACTACAAAAACCATAATTGTTGTTTGTTCGATATTACTTCCAATAGCATATTTTTCTGTGCTATTCACTATATATATGGTTGGAATGAGATAACTGCTTCATACATAGGTTCTTCCCCGCGAAGCACCGCCTCTACATCTTTCACAACCCACCCCATATTGTCCATTGCAGTTTTTGTTTTAGCGGCAATGTGAGGATATAAACTTGCGTTTTCGATTTTAAAAAGTGGATAGTTTGCAGTAAATGGTTCTGGATTATGAACATCAAGTATCGCAAACGCTTGGGTATTTTGAGAAAGAAACGCTGCTAAGTCGGTTGGGTTAACTACAAATCCACGAGACGTGTTGATAAATAGCACGTCGTGATTCATTTTTGAAAGGACACCTGTATTAATAAGGTTGTTGTTTTCGGATCGCCCGTCTACGTGCACAGAAACAATGTTGCTTTCTTGAAGAAGCGTTTTCATATCAACAGATGTGCAACCGTACTCTTCTGTAATTTTTTTAATGTCGTAATATAAAACACGAAATCCGAGGCTTTGTGCGGCCCTGCCAAGACGAGACCCGACTCTACCGAATCCAACAATTCCTAATGTGGATTCATTAAATTGTCTTGGGCTCACAGATTCTTCGCGGCGGTTTTTCCATTCAACGATGTCTACTTGTGATGTTATTTTGGGGACGGGTCTTAGTTTTGCAAGCATTCTTGCTAGAACAAACTCTACTACAGCCTCACTGTTTGCACTTGGGGTGTGCACAACTCGAATGTTGTTTTCGTTACAACACTGAACATCTATGTTATCAATGCCCACGCCAGCCCGCCCAACAACCTTCAGGAACGGTGCTTCTTTGATCATTTCAGAATCTATGGTTGTGTAGGTGCGTATCACTAACCCTTCTGCGCGAGGCAACAACTCTTTAAACCTAAGAGAGTCTGATGGGCAAATATGTAAATCAACCCGCTCTGCCAACCAATCGCTGCATTCTTGCGGAAGATTCTCGGTTTGTATGACAAGGGGAGACATACGCATATGGTACCTCGGCTGATTTTTTTACTCGTCTGTGTATCTGGTACGCTTTTTAGGCGTAAGAGTGAAGACCTGAAATTGTAAAGTTAATAATGATCCAGTTAAACAACATAACGGCGCATCCTAAAAGGGCAAGCCAAGCCGTCCAAAGACCTTTATCTTTCACTTTCATTCGGGCATGAATCAAAACTACAAAAACCAAGAAGGTGTTGAGTGCAAATACTTCTTTTGGATCCCAGCCCCAAGGGCGACCCCAAGAATGGTCTGCCCAAATTGCACCCATCACAATTCCGGCCCACAACAAAATGAAAGAGAGTTCTACAAGAATCATGGTTGCGCCATCAAGAACAGCACCCATGTTATTTGCCAAAGCGGAACCGCCACCTTTGCGTTTTTCAACAAGTGATGCGACACCACCGGCTTTTGCGAAATCTTTCACCCCGTCTATCCCCTTTGTTTTTTGAATACCTCGGCGAACCAAGTAGAAAAACGCAGTTACTGATGCAACAAAAATAAGACAATAAGCAAAGATAATGAAATTCACGTGAATGTATAACCACACATCATGCAGCACGGGCATTTTGTTTGAAATGTGGGGATTAAGTTCAAGTGGATACAAACGAACGGCCAACAGTGCAACCATTGCTGTGATCGCCCCGCCAAGTGGAAGCAGGTATTTCATAGAAGTTTTACGCAGGTAAAACTCCATTAAAATTGCAAACAATCCGCCCATCCACGCTGATGTTGTGATTGCTTCAAACATGTTTGTATTTGGATATCTTCCAGAAACATACCACCTCCACACAACCGCGAGTGTATGCAACAAAACAGCTAACACAAAGATGGTTGTGCCCACCCTGCCGACTGTTTCAAAACGATAAACAAGTGCCATGAGTAGCAACACAACACTCGCGAGATAAACAAGCCAGACCCAAGTCAAGTTTCCAAGTCGAAAGTACATACTTTCCAGTTTTAATTTTCCGGCTTTTGGGTACGCTTCTGTTCCAGCACCTAGTGCTGGAATTAGAGTTGAGAGTGTTGCGAGTTCAACATTTGTTGTTTGTGCATCCCCCGCTTGCCACGCAATCACCATTCGCTGCCACGTGTCCACAATTTCTTTGTTCTCTAACGTATCAAGTGTATTCCATGGATCACCCGCACTGCCACTGCTTGGTGGAACGATTTTCAAACTCGCCCAAAGGTTCCGGGGATCACTCGCGCCAATCGCTGAATCAATAACCTCAATCGGCGATGCGAATCTACGGTTATCTCGTCGAAGCCGAGTTAGCAACGATTGCACCAATTGGGTTTGAAGCAGTTCTCTTGAAATCAAACCTGTTTTCATAAACCGCGCAAGACGATCTTTTAATTCGGGATTGAAGGTATCTAACTCTGTTGCAATGCTTGCACGTAAACCTTTGTGTTTAACAAAAATAAAATCTTTGTCAGCATACCGGTCTGGTCGCAACATCATGTCAAAATATGTAAATGTAGCGCTTTGCCCGTTGTATTTTTTTGAACCCATGATATATGGCATAAATGAACGAGCGAATGTTTCATAAGATTTCACACGGCCCTCTGTAAACACAGCAACCTGATCTCCCCATGGTTTCATATCTACCTGTTCTTCAAATGTTATTGGTTGGGAAGCAAATGAAAACCCAGTCATAACAAACAAAAATATAATGGTGGTGATTTTTATCATGCGGCGGGCCTTTCATAGACCGCTTGCTGTCTTTTACGTTTAATCATTGGTTTAACATAAAAAGCCCAAATCATTCCCGCAACCGTGATACAACATCCAAACAACATTGGAAATACGCCAAAGCGGTTTCCAACACCCAAAACGGTATAGTTTAATCCCGCAGAGCTACTGTCTGGTGGATCCCATTGTGATTGGAAAAACCAGTAATTTCCATATGTTTTTGGATCGTTTACACTTACTGCTGCCTCGACTTCTTCTTCACCCATAAAACGGATAAGACTTCTCCAGTTCAACACACTAGGGGTTCTTCCCGAAAAACCACCAATGTGAGAATCTATTTCAAACGAGTCAAGTGCAATTGGAACTGGCAGTTCAGCGCTTCTTCGAGAAAACAAAACTTCAAATGCTCTGCCGTCTGGCAAATGCATAACCGTTGGTTCAAATCGAAAGCGACGCACCGTATCTTTTTGTGACTCAAATGGGTATTGATGAAAAGATAACCAAGAGGTTGCTGCTCCTGTTGTTGTAGGAATTGCAAGCTTAACCATTGAATAGAAATTACTGGCACTTGGGTCGCGCTGAGCGGGGGGAACTACTGTCGGCCTTGTTTCGTTTTTGGTTTTAGGCTCCGCGCGCGACAGGGTAATTGTTACTTCATCAGTGAGGTTTATTGTTTCACCAACAACCATGTTGTGATATTGGGGGTCATCGTCGCCAATTCCCATGAGCAAGCCATAGGTACCGCCTTCAAGACCGCCAATGATTGTGATTGGTGCTCCACCAGAGGAATACCGCATGGAAATTGTGTCATCTATAAGTTTTGCTTTGTTCGTGTCGTGTTCAACGCCTTCAATGACATCGCGGTTCATTGCGGGGTTGTCAAAAACCCAACGTTCCCATTGAACGTCTCCTTTTTTAATTTCTACTTGTGCAAGAGAAACCACTATGCCAGAAATATGGAGGTTGTTTTGCACAGATTTAATTTTGTATGCAAAACCCGTTTCTCCAATTTGAGAAAATGTTTCACTGTTTGTAACAGGAATTACATACTCTTCGCCATCAACGGTACAGAGTATTGATGGTTTTAAGTTTTTTTGCAACACGCTTAGTTCTTCAACATCTTCTAACCAACGAAACGACATAAGTGTTGCGTCTGCGGTGTTCAGTGACTTATCAAAAGCATACATCTCTACGGCCTGTTCTGTTCCATCACTTTTGCGAAGTGTTACCCATACAACCGGAAAAAGTTCTTCCCCGGCAACAATTCTAGTTCCAGAGAACGCATATCGAAGATACCCTGTCACAACTGCGTCCTGTTGAAGTGGATCGTTTTTGTTGACGGGTTCAAGATTCAATGAAAGGGGTTGTGGACGCAAACTAGTTGATGGTGCGCCCCAAACGTCATTTAATGTTGGAATGTGGTCATTAAATCGAGGGAGGTTTTCAATTGGGCGCTCTACCCAGTTGCTTATTGGCTCACCCGACCTTGATATTTCCCGCATATATATCGCAGCGCTTTGGGTCACAAAAAACCTATCTTTAGCATCTGGTACCAATGTTATATCTATAGAATCATCAACAAGCGGTGTGCCAAGGACGTTTTTTGCTCTCGCCATAGGTTGGGATGTATCCCCGGTAGAAACTACATCTTCTGTATATTCTGGATATCCCAAAATGAGTTGCCTAATAAAATGCACGTCTTCTGGGCCACGAACTGAAATAGAAACTGCATACGCCTTCTTCCCGGCATCGTCGCCAGACATAAGTTCCCAACTTGGGTTTAAATCTGAAATTGTATAAGACCAATCGCCAACCCTAACCGAATTTGCGGGCGTTGCTACCATTGATATGGTTTCCTGGTTTGGCATTGTTATTTCTACTTGGCACCGAGAAATTACCACGTCACCCTCTACTTTTTTGGCAAAATAAACAACACAGCCTATGACCATCACGATGACGCCCCCGTGAATTGTCCACACTCCGAGAGTTAAAGCATTTAGTGGAATTCTTCGAATGGTCACAATTGACATGTTCAAACACAGGACAGCAATAAGCCACTTGAATGGCCACCAATGAAACCATTCGAATTCTGTCATTTCCATAGTTTCACGAATGTTCACCCACGTCTGTGGTTCCCAGATTGCAAAACTTATTGGAATGCCCGATGAACCAATTGAACAATAAACAAACAATAAGCAAAGCGTGGTGATTCCAAACCAAATTGTTGTAAACAAATCAATGAGTGCAAGTGCGACAAAGGTGGGAACAAGGAGGTACCACCACACAGATCCAACATCGCCCGATCTCCAAAAAAGCAACACTGCTGCAGCTGTGGGCAATAGCCAAAGCAAACTCCCTGGCCATATAAAGAACGGGTGAGTTTTTACAGACATTTTCTAACCTTTTTCGTAGTTAAACACACCTTGGCCAGACTTATCGCCAAGGTTTCCCGCTTCTACCAATGCTACAAGTTTTTCGTTTGGAAGATATTTTTCGTTCTGGTTTAGACCCTCGTACATAACCATCATAATATCCCTGCACACATCGAGTCCAATGTAGTCCGCCAAACGAAGTGGCCCCATTGGAAACGCGCAGCCAAGTTTCATGATTGAATCAATGTCTTCTGGTTCTGCCACGCCATCAGACCATGCGTGAAAGGCCTCGTTAATCATCGGCATCAACACGCGGTTTGAAACAAATCCAGCAAAGTCGTTTGCGGGAACAGGTATTTTCCCCATAGATTCAGAAAGAGCAATCGTGGCGGCAGTTGTTTCTTCACTTGTCTTTTTGCCTTTAATAACCTCTACAAGTTTCATCACTGGAACTGGGTTAAAAAAGTGCATACCAATAACCCTGTGCTCTGCTTCTGGTACTGCAGAGGCGAGATCGGTTATTGAAATAGAGGAAGTGTTTGTTGCAAGAACAACACTGTCTTCAAAAGTATCTTGCATTTGTATAAATAGCTTTTTCTTAATGGCAACATTTTCAGTTGCCGCTTCGATTGCCCAGTCAACACCTTCCGCTTCCTGCATCGAAGAAACGTATGAAAGTTTTGAGACGGCCACGTCTGATTCTTCTTGCGTCATGCGTTCTTTTAAAACAGCTCTTGCACATTGTTTTTCGTGGTACATCTTTGCTTTGGAAAGTTGGACTTCATTAACATCAACAACAACTGCGTGTATTCCGTTTGTTGCTGCCGTGAGTGAAATCCCGCTTCCCATTGTTCCCCCGCCAATGACTGCTATTTTTTTTGTAGGCATGTATCAGTCGTTCCAAGTACGAAGTTCTTCGCCGGTATATTGGGCTAATGGGCGAATAATTCTGTTGTTTTGATGTTGTTCCATAGTGTGTGCACACCACCCTGTAATTCGTGCAACTACAAAAATTGGTGTGTATTGTGGAACAGGAATTCCAAGCGCGTAATATGTCATGCCACAGGGAAAATCTACGTTTGGAAAAATGTTTTTGTCACGCAACATAATTGCTTGTACTTCATCACCAAGATCAAACCATTTTTTTGCGTCCTGGTTTGCTAATGCACAGTATTCAAGGCCCCATTTACGAAGAATACCTGCGCGATGATCGCCGTTTTTATACACGCGATGCCCAAAGCCCATTAGTTTTTTCTTTGTTTCAAACGCGTGCTTCATAAATGCTTCGGCAGTTGATCCTCCCTCAACTTCTGTCATTATCTCTTGAAGCATTTCCATTGCGGCCTCGTTTGCTCCACCGTGTAAATTTCCTTTTAGGGCACCAATACCGCCACAAACACAAGAGTGTAAATCGCCATTTGTTGATGCAATGACCCTGCTTGTAAAAGTAGAAGCATTAAAATCATGCTCTGCATACAGTATCAAAGACACGTCCATTACTTTGGCTGCGGATTCATGTGGTTTTTCGCCAGACATACACCAGAGTAAATTTGCTGCATGGCCGAGGGTTGGGTCTGGATCAACTGGATCTTTCCCATCAAGTGCCATTTGGTGCACACCAATACAGGTGGGAATTTTCGCAAGAAGATGCATAGATTTTTGCATGTCGGCTTCTGCCCCATTGTCCTCACAAACTGGACAAAGATGTGACAACAAAGAAACTGCGGTTCGAAGAACCGCCATCGGGTGTGCTTCTGGTGAATTATTCGCGATGTGAATAATTGCTTCTTTCACACTTTCTGGAATAGCACGCATAGATATAAGTTGCGATTTAAAATCGGCTAACTCTTCGCCCGTTGGCTTTTCGCCATTTAGGAGTAGGTATGCAACCTCTTCAAATGTCGCGTTCGCGGCCAAATCAGCTATCTCATATCCCCGATAGATCAACTGGGTTTGATTCACTGAACAAACCGACGTATCACCGATTACTTGACCTGCAAGACCCCGTTGGTCTGCTTGCTTTGTTGATTCTTTTGTTTGTGTCATGGGTAGTCTTTCTGCAACCCGCTTTCAATCAATCGAAGCGGATTGCGCCCCATATTCTACCTGAAAAGGGGCTTTCTATGTGCCTTTAAATTTCCAAGGCTCGCCGGGAACATAATCAAGTAAATCATACAATTCCTGTCTTGTTTGCATTTGATTTTCAAAATCTTTTGCCGAGCCCGTATCGTGCAAAGCAGCCAAACAACTCGTGATTGCACCCATTGCCACTCGTTGCATCGTCACTGGATAAATCACAAGGTTGTACCCAAAAGATTCAAATTCACTTGCTGGAATGTGTGGGGTTTTGCCAAACTCGGTCATGTTTGCCAAAAGTAAACCGGGGCATTCTTTTGCAAACGTAATAAATTCGTCTTTTGATCGTAACCCTTCGGGAAAAATCATATCAGCACCCGCCTCGCGATACGCACAACCTCTTTTGATCGCAACGTCTAGCGAATCTGTTCCCCTTGCATCTGTGCGGGCAATAAGAAGAAAATCATGATGTAACTTGCTTTTAGCTGCAAATGCAATTTTTCCAATCATGTTTGATTGTGAAACGAGCGTTTTTCCATCTAGATGCCCGCAGCGTTTTGGAAATTCTTGGTCTTCAATATGCATACCCGCGGCGCCATTGATTTCATATTCAACCACAGTTCGAGAGATACTTTCTATCTCACCATAACCTGTGTCAGCATCGGCAATGACGGGTAAATTACTCGCGGCTGTAACTTCTCGAATCGTGCGGCACATTTCTGTCAGAGATATTAAACCAATATCTGGATACCCCGAAGCATTCGCGGTTGCTCCACCGCTAATGTAACAAGCTTCAAACCCTGTTTTTGCTATTGCTGCTGCAACTAATCCGTTCCATGCTCCGGGACAAACAACGATTCCTTCTGCCATTTTTTTTCTAAGAATTGCTCCGGCGTGTGTCATTGTGTAGATTTTACCTCAACGGGCATAGTGGTGTTTTGTGGTTGTGTCGCTATGAACATTTTGATCGATGCTATGAGTAAAACAACACCTAAAACTGTTCGCAACCCCTGATTACCAAGCCTTCGAGAGCCAAAGGTGGCGCCAGCAACTCCACCGATCACAACCGCTGTTGCCAGAGGGGTAACAAACGAAAAATCAACCGGAAGCCCACTATTGTCCACCGCAATTCCACCAAGGCCAGCGATTGAGTTCACTAATATAAAGGGCGCACTAATAGCTGCTGTTTGTTTTGCCGTTGTCCAGCCCAACAACAATACAAGTGGACTTAAAAATATACCCCCGCCTATACCAATAATGCCGCTTGGAATGCCTATCAAAATACCTATAAACATGATCAACATAATTGATGGTTGTTTTGATTGTTCGTTTCCCTTGATAGGTACAAACAGGCGAATTGCGGCGTACAGCAAAATAACCCCGACAACTGGTTTGTAAATCGTTGATGGCACCTCAATGTACCCACCTATAAATGCTGCTGGCACGCTCGCGCAAATCAGTGGAATAAAAATATCTTTTCGAAACGTTGATGTTTTACCAAACTTCCAAGTACCAATTGATGCAACAACAATATTCAATAACAAGGCGGTGGGCCGCATCTCTTCTGGGGCTATGCCAGATAGTGCTAACACTGCCAAGTAACCAGACCCTCCACCATGACCAACCATGGAATAGATCGCAGCCATTATGAGCACTGCTATTGCAATTAAAAGAGTTTGATCTTCAAACACTGCCCTATTCTACAACAACGCGCATTCGTATCGTTGTTTGGGAAGTGAGTAGAGTTGCCACTACATCATAATTTTCATCTTCTTGAAAAATAAGTATGCCTGCAAACTGTTCGTGTTCTAGTTTTGTAGCGACTTCGATTGTGTTTTGTGGGTTTTCTGGAAGCCAAACCCTTGTCCGCGCTTCAGCAATTGGATCTACTGTGATATCCCACCCTTGTGCTGTAAGTAGTGTGAGCGCGGTCTTAACGTCTGCTCTGCATTGTTCTGGATTAGACGCCATGGCACAATCATCGAGCACAAGAATTGTTCCGGGTGGAGTTGTAATATCAAATATGGTTGGCTGGGCAGAGAGGGTTGTTGTGTTTGTAGTATTTTCTACGTCTTTTGGGGTAGTTGTTGAATATACAGCTGCGGTGCCCATAATAATTGCTGCCAATAGAGCGAGTACTCCCATGGGTCTTGTTTTGTTTGAAACATGTTGAAACGGTCCGCCGCCTGTTGATGGCGTTGTTTGATTGGGAATGCTTTTTTTATGTGCAACACTGTCAAGCGTCACTGATTTGTTTGTCATTGAGGGAAGATCTGCTGGGCGTACCAATGAAACGTTTTTAGAGTGTAAAATTGTTTCTACGTCTGCAAGCATTTCTTCAATAGACCCATACCGTTTGTCGTACTCTGACATTGCCCGCCGAACAATCCATCGAATTCCTTCGGGGCTATTTTTGCTAAAACCACTGAGGCCGCCGTGTGGTGGAAATGTGTTTTCCAACATGAAATACAAAACGGCCCCAGCGCTATACACATCAAACTTTGAACCGTCGACCTGGTGCACTTTTACGCCGCGCATTGCCCGTCTTACCAGTTCGGGATCTCGAAAATACTCCGTACCATGCGTTGTAAGTGTCATCGCAGAAGCAAGAGGTGTTACCAAGCCAAGGTCGACAAGGTGGGCCCTCTCGTCGTGCACAATGATGTTGTCTGGTTTTACGTCTTTGTGCCAAAGTCCGGCGAGGTGGTATTCTCGTAAGGTTTGGAGGAGTGTTTGTTGATACAAAAGTACTTTTCTTAAACACTGATTGTTGAGGTGTGAGGAAGATCTGTGAAGAGACGCTGTTACAACACCTAGATGATCTCCGTTGTGATACGGCGTGGCATACCAAAATCTTTCGTCGGTAAGGTGGTGTTCAATGATCAGACCAAGCCCCTTGGCGGCTTCCATTGATCTTGATTCTCTAACAATTTGGGGGAGAGCGGATCCATCTGTAATATCAAAACACTTGATAACCACCTGTGATTTATTGTGATTTGAATTGGCAATATAAATTTTTGCACCACTACCACCCGATTGAAGTGTTCCCACAATGTTATAACCTTCGAACTTTTTCGAAGGTGGTGTTGGAGTACTTCTACGCTGATTAACCTGTGGCTGTTTTGCTTGCCCGGAGGGTTCAATTGCAAGCACGCGAAGCGGGTTATCTATCAACAAAGCTACAAGCCTGTTCCACGCCTCGTTGAATCTCTTTTGTGCTGCACGTATTTCAATATTTGCAATATCCCACCTTGCAAGAACAACACACAATCCTGCTCTTAATACTTTAATAATGCAGACAAACAGTGCCACGGGGATTAATATGAGATCTATTGTTTCTTGAACAAAAAACCGAATAATTCGACCAATGAACCTAAAAATAGCACCACAAAGTGGAAGAAATACCGTCACGAACAAGACGGTAGTTCCAACGATAATCATAAGTGTGAGTACTAATCCGGTCAGAAAGGAAAACATTACATTCGACCCCCTGCCTCTTCACCCAAGAAAATTTGGTGCGAATGGTAAAGGTTACTTATTGAATCATCAAAAACTGATTCGCTTCCAGAAAGACTTGCTTTTTGTGCTTCTGCTTCTTCTTCTGGTGTAAAACTGTATTGCATGACCACTTCTGCAATTCGTTGTTTAAGTTGATCTCGTACTTTTGCCATATATCTGCTTACTGTTGGTTCGCTAATTCCTAATGCTTCAGAAACCTCCTTGCCCGTTTTATTGTCAAGCGCCCTCATTCGCCAAACTTGAAACTGAACAAAATCAGCTTCCGATTCTGTTCTTCGGATTGCGGCGCAAATTTTTGCAGCAAACATTCTTTGTTCAAAAATATCATCTACTTCTAACGCCACGTTACTCGAATCTATTCGCTCATCAAGTGATAGTGGTTTTACGCCGCTGTTTCGTTTTTGCGCGTTTCGCCGATCCATCTCGTCACCAAGTGTGTGTTTTGCTATTGAAAGAAGCCATGTGCTAAACCTTGCACCCCTGTTTGGGTCGTACCGTTCGATACAGGTTGAAAGTGCGGCAAGTGTGTCTTGTGTAAGATCTTGTACTGTTTCGATACCAATTCGCCCTCCACCCCATTTTGATAGTTGAAAACGAATTGCTGGACCAAAGTCTTGCCACAACTCAAACCACGCGGCTTCGTCTCGGTCGCGAAGTCTACGCACGAAGGTGGTAGTGAGGGCGTTCATTGGCACACTTCCTTATTAGGACAATTCATGGTGAGATTTTAGGCTCATTCTGAAATTAATCACGCAATTTCCCTAAATACCTAGTACACACAGGCTGTTCTGTGTAAATCTGTAACAAAAGGAGGTTGCCATGGGCGCCACAACACGATTTATTGTTCGGTGGGGATTAATTGGAGGGTTTGCCATTGGTGGTATAACTTTATTAGTAGGACCAAAACGAGTCGTTGCTTGCTTTGATCAACTTCGGGAAGAAGCCGCAACTATCGTTGACGAGTTGGTTGATGACCCTGTCGCACTGCGGCGACAACTTGATGAACTTGCAAGAGAATATCCAAAAAGAATCGCAAACATCGCTGGTGAAGTAGCAAAAATAGACCAACAAATGGAACAGTTTGAACGGGACGAATCGATTGCTCTCAATGTTGTAAAGCTTACAACAGATGATCTTGAGGCGTTAAAAGAACTTGTTTCAATTGCAGAAAACGAAGAAAAAATAGGTGGAGCGCCTGTTTCTTTTTGGTTTGATGGTGTGCGATACAACCTTGAAGGTGCGTTTACAAAGGCAAGGCGAATACGAACCGTCAGGGCAAATTATGAAGATCGCCTAGCGGCCGATCGAAGGCAGATGGAACTTATGGGTGAACAGCGCGTGCGACTCGCTTCAATATTAGAAAAAATTCAACACGAACACGAGCAGTATCGATCCCAACTTTGGCAATTAGATCGAGAAATTGATGCGATAGAAAGAAATGATCATATCATTGCAATGGTAGAGAAACAGCAACAAACACTTTCTTCATTCGATCATTTTGGCTCTGGAAACAACCTAGATCAGGTTCGATCAAAATTAGCGGAAATTCGCACGGTTCAAGAAAGTACTATTCTTGCATTAACAGAAACCGGTGGTGGTTCTGATTACGAAACTCGGGCAAAATTTGCGATAAGTGAAAATGCAAACGTAAACCCGTTTGTTGATGCAAAACCAGATCGTGTTGATGAAGACACAAAACCATACGCTTTACTTGATTAAAAAACTAAACCCTATTATTACTTTAGGGATGGCACAGGCGGCGGCCAATTGTTTTGGCCGCCGCTTTCTAGTTACCCTGAGTATTTTTTTCTATTACAAACTTTCAATATCTACACTTGGATAGTACCACTTTAAAATTGATTCCCAAGACATGTCTTTACCAGCTAATGCCTGCGCGCCATATTGACAAAGCCCCACGCCGTGACCCATGCCCACACCGCGCAGCTCGATATCGAGTCCTGATCTTGATGCTACTAAACAAGATGACCACACCCTTTGGTTTGGGGTGGGAATTGATGGAAAAGAGGTGTTTGCCGCATGAACAAATTGTTTAGCGCTGATGTTATAGGCGTTCTTTTGACGGTCGGTTATTTCTAATTTAATTGGTCTACCGTGTTTATTTGTTTGAACTGGAATAATTGATTGAATTGAACGCATTTTTTTCAACGGGCGGCTTGTTAGGGTGTCGGACCATTGTGAGAGTCGTTTTTTCAAATTTCTGTGTGATCGTGTAACTGTCCATTGGTGAACACCGAGCGATGTACAAACGTCGTTTCCGCTTCGCCCTTGTAATGGTGGAATGTTGTGAAGATGTGATGAACTTATTGCATCGCTTGCCGCCGCGGCCATGCCTCCGCAGCACGCACTATAGTAAGAAGGAACAATTTTGTTGTTCCACGTAAGCAATACACCCCGTGTCTCGTTTACTGCCCGGTGTGCAACATCTAACGTCACGTCTCCAAGGAAGACTTGGGAAGATGGGCCATCTGAAACATCGTAATGGCTCGCGTTTTTCCGTTGTAGGTGTTGGGCGGCTGCGTAACTTCTCGCTGCAATTGCTTGAGCGGCAAAAGTGTTTGGGTGCCAATGGGAATACAGTTCTCCCGCAATAACGCCCGGAATATATTCTTCCATTGGCACATGTACGACAACATCGAAAGCGTGCGGTGAAATATCTGATCTGGGGTGCAAAGAAATTTTCCCAGTACATCTCTTTATTTTTTCTAACATGATCATTGTGTGTGTAGCACTAATATGAATCCACATCGCCCCATCTACAATTTCTGGAGACAGTGTGTTAGAAGATCGATATTTCCAACCTTCTTTTGTGAGATATATGTGCTCACCGTCAAGTTCAAACCCATTTCTGTTTCTCATTTTTCCTACACAAACACGCATTGTGATTGGTTCTGTTGGAATAGGGATGTGTTTTTGGGGAACTTGTTGCGCATCAACCCGTGTGTCATCATGCTTGGATGAGCAGGAAATTAGACCACCAACAACCAAAACGCCTGTCGCTGTTATAAATTGGCGGCGATCGCAGGAATTTGGTTGAAAAAAATTATTTAACGTCACGCTCAGTAGTGTATCGGTGGTACATTGCTTGTGAAGGAGTTTTTACAATGAAAAATTTACTTAACATAGAACCAATACTTGCCTTTACTGGGCTTATCGTTGTTTTTTCTGTTGTGTTCGTTTTATTTATCGTTATTGTTGTCATTGGTATTTTCAATGGACTTGTCGGTCTCAGAAATAGGGTTAAAAACGCCTACGCTCAAATTGATGTACAACTAAAACGGAGATATGACCTGATCCCAAACCTTGTTGAAACCGCAAAGGGATACATGGCACATGAAAAGGAAACGCTTGAAGCAGTTATCAATGCAAGAAACCAAGCCGTTTCTGCAGCTTCTACAGCTTCTAAAGATCCCACAAGTGCGGGGGCTATTGCTGATCTCGCTGGTGCGGATGGAGCTTTGACTGGTGCGCTTGGAAAATTAATGGTTGTCATGGAAGCATACCCAGACCTCAAAGCAAACGAAAATATGATGCAGGTTCAAGAGGAGTTAACAAGCACAGAGAATCGTGTTGCGTTTTCAAGACAAGCATATAACGACGCTGTAATGTCATATAACAACAAACGAGAAATGTTCCCGTCAAACATTGTTGCTGGAATGTTCGGATTTAATTTTGCACAAAGCTGGGAACTTGATGACGAGGCCGCACGCGATGTTCCAAAGGTAAGTTTTTAACCTTTTTCCAAAATGAATTTTTATGAACACCAAGATCGAGCGCGAAAGCGAACTAAGGTCATTGTGTTGTTGTTCATTGTTGCCGTCATTATTATTATGGGGGTCATTGTTGTTCCCGTTGGGTTAGCGTCAGAATGGAATGGGGGCGCCATTGCTATTGCCTCTGTTTGTTGCCTGCTTATCGTTGGTATTTCTACTCTTGTAAAACTTGGACAATTAAATGATGGTGGACGAGTTGTTGCTGAAATGCTTGGCGGAACCGAGTTGCAAACAAGTGGTCGCAACAAAGCTGAACAAAAGGTAAAAAACATTGTTGAAGAAATGGCAATTGCTAGTGGCATGCCTGTTCCATCAATTTTTATTATTGAAGACAATTCTATAAATGCGTTTGCAGCTGGCTGGACACCTAGCGATGCGGTAATAGGTGTGACCCGCGGTTGTATTGAACAACTAAACAGAGACGAGTTGCAGGGTGTTATTGCCCACGAATTTAGTCACATTTCACATGGTGATATGCGTATCAATATTCGCCTCATTGGAGTGATTTTTGGAATTATGGCAATTGGAATTACGGGGTGGATTTTTGCTAGATACATCGGACCAATTATTTTGCGGTCTTCCTCTCGATCTCGCTCCAAAGAAGGTGCTGGTGGGGCTGGAATTGGATTGGCGGTTATCGTATTTGGTTTGTTTCTTGTAATTTGTGGCTCTGTGGGCACTTTTTTTGGACGGCTTATACAAGCCGCTGTTTCAAGACAGCGAGAGTTTTTGGCTGACGCGTCTGCAGTGCAATACACAAGAAACCCAAATGGTATTGGAAGTGCACTTCGGAAAATTGGTGGAATCCCACAACAATCTTCATTTTCAAAAGATGGTGGACAGTGTAATCACATGTTTTTCTCACAAGCCGTGCGTTCTCTTTTCGCCAGCCATCCGCCAACAACCGAGAGAGTAGCCCGTGTAGAGGGAATTGATGTTGCGTCACTGCCAGCACCCACGCGTGTAGAGTCAGGTGGTGTGAGCGAAAACATTTCTGGGTTTTCTTCAACAAGTGTCGCGCAAGGTGTCCAAGAAGCTTCGGGTATACAAGAGGAATATGTTGCGAGAGCAAAACTCGCCATCAACAACATCTCTCCTGCTATAAAAGAGGCGTTGCACAACAGTTGGTCGGCAAGGCTGGTTATGTATTCGTTATTAATTAATAAGGGTGACCCAAAGCAACATAAACTGTTAACAAATCTTCTTTCTAATCAAGAGTTTGTTGAGTTAAAAAATTTATTGCCCCTTGTGAAAAAAGAAGACAGGGCTTCAAGGCTTCCCATGATTGACCTTGCGGCCCCCGCCCTAAAACAAATGAGTAACGAGCAACAGGTTGCCTTTGCAAAAACACTCACGACCCTAGTGAACAGTGATCATGTTTATAGTAGATTTGAGTGGGTTCTTGTTTCAGTAATTAAAAAACACTTAGCAAATAAAAATGTTCGGGCTGATTCCAAAAAAGCAAACAAAACGCTTGCTCGGTGTTCAAAAGAGATTAATGTTGTTCTTTCTGCACTTGCGTACAGTGGGGCTGATAGCGGGGATCTGGCTTCTGGTGCACACGGTCACGCCTGGCGTGTAACCGGATTAAAAGAAATGACTATGGTTCAAGTCAATGATTGCACAATGGAATCAATGCAAAAATCGCTTTGCGCATTACAATCGCTTCGGTTTGTAGAAAAACAAAAATTTTTACAGGCGTGTGAATCTTGTGTAGAAAACGACGGGAATGTGACTGTTGCGGAAGCGGAAACCATCCGTGGAATTGGGGATATGCTTGATTGCCCAATTCCAATGTTTGGTGCAACGCCAAACATGTCACCGCAATAAAACTTCGGTGTGGACGAGTAGCACCTTTGAGTAATTATTTCTAGATAATAAACTGGCTACAGGGTGGTTTTTAGTCAATTTCGCGGAGTTTTAAACCAAACATTGCAAGCCCGTCGTGAATTTCTACAAGACTTGTGGATCCAAAGTTTTTAATGCCCAGAAGTTCTGCCTCTGTGCGGACAGCGAGGTCCGCTACGGATTGAATATTCAACATTTGAAGTGCTTTGCGGGCACGAACTGAAAGGTTAAGTGAAGAAACTGGTTTTGAAAGCACTTGCTCCGAAGTATGCGCCAATAACTCTTCGTATCGATCTTGGTGAATTTGGGTAGAGGGGCCGTCGGCACCTTGACCAAGTCGAAGACCGCGGGCAGTAAGCATGTGTTTGATTTCAGTGAGCGATGTTTCACCAAAGTTTTTATAACTTAATAGTTCGGATTCACTTATTTTTAAAAGATCGCCAAGTGATCTTATTTGCATTTTTTTCAAACAGTTCCTCGCCCTGACAGATAGTTCAAAGTCTGTAACCGGAGTGTTCATGAGTGCTTGGTTTTTTGCTGCATCACGAGCAAGATCTTCGTCGTAATACATGTGGGCAGATGACTGAACGTCTTTTAGATATAGACGTGCTCGTTTGTGTGATGGGTCTGTGTCAAGAATTTGCCTTAAACATTTTTCTGCTTTATTAATCCTTCCGCGATCTTCGTACACAACGGCAAGATTAAGTAGCACGTTTATGTTTGGTCGGTCTGCGGAAGCCAGCTCTTCGTAAAGAGCTGTTGATTCCATTTCTTCACCAACCAAATCAAGGAGGTATGCGAGTTTAAATAGGTGGTCTGGGTTTGAGCCAGATGCTACAGCTTTGCGTAATTCATCAATTGCCCCAACCCGAAAACCGTCTTGTTCGAGTTGAATTCCCTTGTTGAAATATTGATCTGCGGCTACTGAATCGCCTCCGCCTATGACTGTTTCGAGATTGTTGTTTATGTTTTCTACTACCACTTATTAATTCTCCGTCTTTCTGTAAGTTGCAACGGTTCATTGTACAGATTTTTTCGCTTTTCGCCAACACTTACTTGGGGTCATGGTCTCCAAGGTCAGCTATGGCAGCATCTGCTTCTGCTGCTGGGGGGCCAATAGTGATTGGAGCTGACCTTGCAGCTTCAAGTCGGTCCGGGTCTTTCAAAAGGTCAATTTCCCTCCATTTGCCTTTTTCAAAGCGTATAACCATGGTTATACTAATAAAAATAACATATGTAGCCGCGGCAATCCATGGTCCCATTGAGCCAAGGCTGGGGAAATAGGTAACTGCGACCCAACTGCCGCCAACAATAAATACCCAACTATATATTGCAGTAACAATGCCCGGCCAAACAGTATCGCCCGCTCCACGCAACGCTCCTGAATACACAATGCCAAGTGCATCAACTGTTTGAAAAAGAGCAACAAGAATTAACATTTTTGATCCAAGGGCAACAATTGATGCGATGCGTTCAGGGTCAATATCAGCTCCAGACAAAAACCATTCGATCATTTCAGCTCTAAATATAACAAACACCGCCGCGCATATTGTCATATACACCATTGCGATAAAGACACCCACACGCGCGCGTGCCACTGCCACATCTGGTTTTCCTGCGCCAATATATTTTCCCACTATCGAATTAACTGCCACATTTAAACCGAGGGCTGGCATAAAACTTAGGTTTAGATATCCAAGGGCGATCCACCCTGCGGTCATATCGTCTGTTCCAAAACGCCCCACGAACACTGTCATAAAGATTGCCCAGCAAACAATTTCGTTGCCCCATTGAATTGCGCCGGGCCAACCTAATTTGAATAATTGTTTACATGTTTTTATGCACGGCCGCCATGGTCGGCGCGTTTGGTATGCATTGTTAAACTTAGCGCTGAGAAAAACTGCGAGTGGAATCAGCATTTCAAAAAACATTCCAACAACTGTTCCGTACGCAGCGCCTGCTAGACCTAGGGCCGGTGTTCCGGGTATGCCCGGAATAAAACCTGGTATTCCTTCTTCGCCAAATATAAGTATGTAATTAGAAACAACGTTGATGATATTTGCAACAATTGTTGAAACTGTTATCACTTTTGGCATGTGCATGCCAAAAAAGTACTGGGTAAACCCCCTGCCTACTAACAAAAACACGCTGCCAAGAATTGTGATTGTTGCATAATTTGATTCGAGTGAAATCAACTCGGCCGCATCGGTTATATGATCACCTGTGTGAATTGATTGAAAAATCAAGGGGAGAATGATCGCCCAAGGAATCAAAAGAACTATCCACAAAATGAGGGACATCCACATGGCTGCCCATGGATATTTAGGACCAATTTCTGGTTTTCCAGAACCTAAATATTGACTGACATATGTATTTACAACTGTCACGACGCCCATAACTGTTGCGATCATTGCAAACGACCACGTGCCCGCATTACCCTGCGCAGCGACTTCTAGTGGGCCAACTTTGCTCACCATCAACTTGTCTACAAACTGCATAAATGTAAAACTCACCATCGTGAGAATTGTTGGCCAAGCAATAGACCAAACTTCTATAAACGGGTTTGTTAGTTGATTATGAGATAGTTCTATTTTTTGTTTATTTTGATCGGCTTCCATCGACCCCTATCCACTGTCTCTGTTGCTCCAGAATCAGCAAGCACAACCTGCTCGATGATTGATTTGGTCAACCCTGCTGGATTTCCTTGCCACCTTACTTTGTTGTCACTACTGATCACCATTGCAAGTGGAATTGCTCTGCACGCGATCGCTCCCTGCATTCGTTTTTGTGAATCTATCGCAACACCATAATCCATTGGTGTTTTTTCTTGAAAGGATGCGACCTTGTCTTTAGATTCTCCAGACACTCCGATAAATAACACCTTGTCTCCAAAGTGTGATGAAAGTTCATTGAGGTGTGGGATTGATTTTCTGCATGGTGGGCACCATGTTGCCCAAAACTCTACAACCCTTACCTTATTCTCAACATCAAGTGGTTCTGAAATCCATTCTTCAACAAAAAAGGAGGGTGCGTCTTTTCCCTGCATATTTGTAGCCTTGCCATAATTTTCACTTAATGATGGATACGAAGTGGTCACTTCAGTTGGATTACTTTCGGGAACAAATTTCTTGACCTCTATTAGTGGATCATATTCTTCGGCAAGAAGGGATTGGATTGCTTTTGATAATCCCCTCGCCCGAAGCCCAACGTGCCTAATAGCGCCATTCTTGTCTACAACAATCGTAACCGGATCGTAATACACTCCTAAAAAATTACAGGTGTCTCCAGAATTATCAATAGCGGTTGGGGTTGTTAGTTTTCTTTTTTTAATAAACTGCTTCGCTTTGTTTGCACCCTGTGGCGTGTGGAGAGTAACAAGAACAACATCTTCTTTTTCTTCTAAACCATCAATTATTTTTTGTGAAGCAAATGGCGCTACCCTGCCAGAGGCGGATTGATTTGACCATGTTTGAACAACAAGAACTTTTCCTAAATAATTTTTCCACACTGGCGGCTCTTCGCCCTCTTGTAAAACCCATTCGACATCGTCACCAAATGGTGGGATAGAAAATGAAACCATCTCTTCAATTGCTTCCCGGTCAACCGTGTCAAGCCTTGGGTCTAACCACTCTTTGGGTGTTGGTGATGAAAATGCAACAATTGCGCAAGTAAGTAATAATGACATTGTGCCTCTCCTTTTACGTAAAGACTATGTATAGATTACCAATTTGCAATCACAAGAAGAATGTCTGATACGTTTATATTTTGATCAGGAACAACATCTTCTGCACAAACACCTTCGCAGGGTCCCCAGGAAGATATAACCGCGAGTACATCCTCTACATCCACAAGTCCGTCACAATTAACATCGCCAGCCACTCCGGGTGGGATTGATGCTGAGATAGATACGTCATCAATATTCCAACCAGAATATTGCCATGCAGAATCTGTAGAGCCCATTGTCCAGCGAACCCAAACTGAATCTGAGTCGTCTGCCATCCCTGATATGTCGTATGAAACTGTTTGCCATTGGCTGTCTGTTATTTCTGAGGAGTTTGTCCAAACTGTTTGCCACGACCCAGCACCTGATTTTACAGCAATTGACGCGTGGTCATACACGGGTTGTTCGACATTCAAATATCTTGAAAATTGAAGTTGGGTGTTTTGGTTTCCTGAAAGATTAAATGGTCCTGCAACAAGGTGTTTCTCTGAAAGATTGTTTTCATAATCGCCGTTTAAGTTATAGCCAATAACATTGTTTCCAGTTGCGCCACTTGTTGGATCTGGGTTTCCGTATTGACCACCACCCCCTGCTGGTTGTCCCCAAGACCAAAGCCCTTCCGTTGTCCAGTTTGGATTCTGATCCATTGTTACATGTTCTATGAGCTGTGCAACACCGGCTGTTAAAGAGGTGTCGCCAGCGGGATATCGTTGATATTGGCCGGACATCGTTTCAACATCGAGCCAAAACTCTGTCGTAAGACCACATAAAGATCCTGGAATATAAGCGGTGAATAATTCGCCACCATTGTGTTGAAGTGGCACAGTTGCCTCTGTTCCATCTTCTCCATATCGAATATGGACCTTCGCCGTTGATGAATTTACTTCTCCGCCAAGGGGGGTTTGCATTTGAATAGAAAGCTCGTGCATCTCTCCTGGGTTAACAAATTGAATTAAACCGTTTGGAAATGTTATTGAGATCGGGTTAGATATAAAGCGCAACATTGCCAAAATCCCTTCAAAACTTTCTTCACAAGTTGGGATTATTTCACTTGGTGGAAGATCAAATCCCGGGGATGATCCTGTTGGTCTAAGTTCCACTGTATATCCAAGGGCGCCAACGCTTGTTGTCCAGTCTTGAAATGTTCCGTCTGCGTAATACAACACATCGCCCGGTGTTCCAACTATGTATTGTTCTCCATGTACTGATTGGTAAGCGTCACGCATTGCAATACCTAATGATTGAATAATGTCGTCGTCTGGGTGAGGTGTTGATGTGTACCCCCAGGCCTTCAAAATAAGTTGGGAATAACTGTGAAAATCAATGTGTGTGACAAAATTAGGCAACGACTCAATAAGTGATCTCATAGCTTGTGTTTCTGGTTCTGAAAAAACACTTGGACCAACATACACATCACTACAAGTTGATGTACTTGTACTGTCACCACCATTCCAATCAATATCCCAGTTTCTATTTAAATCAACACCTTCACACGACCCATTATTGTTTCGTCTGTTTTTTCTCCAAAACCGATCTCCACCAGATGCATAGGTCCATTCATACCCATCTGGGTTTACGATAGGAACAATGATTACTTCTGTGGAATCCAAAAATGATTGGATTTCTGAATTGTTACTCCAGCCTTCAATAAGGTGTTCTGCAATATACACTGGTACCATGACTGCAATCCATTCACGGGCGTGTTGGCAGCCGTTGAATAAAATTCTATTCCTGTTTGTTGCATCGCCGGGAGAAGTAATCCTAATTCCAAAAATTGTTCGCCCTTCATGTGTTGTTCCGACTTCAAAAACAGAGGCAAGTTCTGGGGCGTTGTCTGCAAGTTGTTGTATGTGCGTATTAACTTCTGGCCAAGTTTTAAAATCACTGTACCAACCACCAATACCAGCGGCTCTAGCATCGCTTCGTTGTTGGTCTATTTTTTCAATGTAGGTGGTAATATTCCGTTCCGTAATTTTTGTTGAAATATGATGAAGGCGAGCACTTTCTATCATTTTTTCAGTCATCAACATCTGTGTTTGACCCGCGTGATCGTAACAAGCAAGCGATCTTGCCCCAAGGTTACGCAAATATTCAATATCTTCGGGAGACTCGATTTCTACGTTTGTCATCATCCACCCCTCATATCTATCAATAGATGGTGCTGTTGGGGTGTGTGTACATAGAACGGTTGCTATTGTCAGAATTGTTGTAATCATCATAGACTCCTCATTATGACTATTCGCAGCAGTGTTACCAATAGATTCAGTTGATTTTTGTAATTTAATTGACCTAAAACAATCAAATGTGTGTTTTTTTGTGATTATTGTGTTTTTTTCGTTTCTTGTTACAACAACCACTGTTCATATTGCAATCATTAATAAAGAAGAGTTAATGTTGAGACGCATTGACAGTGAGGTTGTTTTTTGTCAGCATGCTTGGATGATTAAATATGCTTTCATTTCATTGTTTTGCTTCATTACACTCGCGGGTTGTGCTTCCCCGCCGCAAGGGCCAATGTCGGCAGACGATCTGGGTTTTGATGTGCGGGAATATGTTGCTATTACTGATACAAAAAGTGGCGCGTCTGCAAACTGGGGAGATGTAATGAGCAGTGTTGCCGAGGCAGAAGTTGTGTTGCTTGGAGAATTACATGATCACGCCGTTGCCCACGCAGTGCAACTTGCGATTGCCAAAGATGTGTTAGAAAGGTGGCCAGCAAGTGTCGTCGCTTTTGAAATGCTTGAGCGAGACGAGCAGGTGCTTGTTGATGATTATATGGATGATTTTATTGATGCCAAAACCTTTGCTGCACTCACTCGATCAACTTCTTGGGCTGGTGAAGGAAGTTGGGGCGCTTGGTATCAACCAATTATTGATGTTGCAAAAGAATCAAAGGGAGGTGTTGTTGCTGCAAATGCACCGAGACGATACGTAAGAATTGCAAGAATTGAGGGGTATGAAAAAATAGACGAGTTGCCAGATTCCAGAAAAGTTTTTGTTCATTACCCAGACGAACTTTCTTCGGGACGATACCGACAGCGTTTCTGGGAACTTGCTTTTCATAATGAAAATGAAGAGGAACAAGAAGAAATTGATGTCACAAATATTGACCCAGACGATCCAATGTTACCCGTATTTAGAAGCCAACAGGTTTGGGATTCGACAATGGCAGAGTCTGTTGCACTACAAAACCCCACCGTTGATAAAAAGGTTTTACTCCTTGTCGGGCAATTTCATATTGAATATGACGGTGGAATTGTGCAAGAATTAAAAAAAATGCTACCTGGCGTTAACATTCTTTCAATTTCTATACAAAAAGAAGTGCCAGAAGAAGATTGGAGCGGTTCGCCAAAAATTGCTGATTTTATGTTTGTTGGAGAAGACCCGAAAAGATAATTACGACGATGCTCGCCGAAGCCTATCGTTAATGGCTTCCCAGCCGGGCGTGTTTGGGGGTTTTTCAACGTGTATTGCTTTTGGCTTCATCGCATCTGCTTCTCGTATCGCGGCATAGAGCAGTTTTGCATATTCACCCGAGGTAGTTGGCAATGTGATAACAGTGCCAGAGGCTGGCTTTGTTTTAATAACCAAAAAGACTATGTCTTCTCCGTATTGTTTAGAAATTTCTTTGGAGGATTGTAAAACCATCCTTGCATTTGGTGCGTAATGTTTGTCAGATGATCCTGGTGATTCATTTTGGCTAGCTGGTGTTTGCGCAACAACACCTGATATTACGTGTAGTAACTCTCCAACTTCAATAGAACCCCGCCTTAAAACTGTTGGGTTACCCACCATTGAAATAACTGTTGATTCAATCCCTTTGTCACAAGGGCCGCCATCTAATACAAAAAGTTCGTCGCCAAAATCATTATGTACATGCGTTGCGGTTGTTGGAGATGTGTGACCAGATATGTTTGCAGATGGCGCAGAAATTGGACCACCAAATTCTTTAATTAGCTTTTTTGCTATTTCATGATTTGGACAACGAACTGCAATTGTGTCGGTTCCGCCACACGCTTCTTTAGGAACGCTTTCTCTTCTATTCAAAATAATAGTGAGTGGGCCTGGCCAAAACCGCTCGGCAAGTTGGTCACATCGATCATCCCACCCAATTGTAATTTTTTTTGCTTCTTCTACGGTGCTCACGTGCGCTATTAGCGGGTTGTCGTTTGGCCTGTTTTTTAGTGTATAAACACGTGATACGGCCTCTTTGTTTGTGGTGTCACAACCCAAACCATACACTGTTTCTGTTGGAAAGGCTACCACTCCGCCGCTACTTAAAATTTGCGACGCTTTTCTTATATTTTCTTGTGTTGCCAAAACAACTGTCATGGTCACTTTTCTAAAAATAAATCGTCGCCAAGAGATATTTGGTGCATTTCAAGTGTTGTTCCTGCTGCCAAATATAGTGATGCGAGCGAGGTGTTAAAGTTTACTGCGGATGTAAACTCGGCGATGCGAGCGTTCGCTAGCCCTGCCTGTGTTTGTAGTTTTAAATTAAGAAATGTTGGAGTTAGCCCACTAAGTGTTTCCTCTTCAACTTGCAAAGCACGAAGGTTTTCTGCTTGTGCAATTCTAAAAGATTTGTTTGCAGAAACCAGCTCTGCGCTTGTTGCTACATTTCTCATTGATTCTTTTACTTCTAAAATTGCCCTTTGTAATCCTTTGTTATATGCGGCAATTGCAGAAATTCTTTGTAATCTTGAGGATCTATATCCAGCTTCTGCCATTCTGTTTCCAATGGGTTGTTCAAACGACAATCCAACTAGGTGGTTTAGATAATCTCTATCAAAAACTTCTGTGTATGCGTCTCCTGCACCAGAATCTAATCCGTAATAAGAAAGTTGTGCTTGTAAATCAAGTTGGGGTAGAGTTGCGTTTTTAGCTACCTCAACAAGGATTATTTGGTTTTCAACCGCTATTTTTAAACCTTGTAGATCTGGGCGATTTTCTGCCGCAGTCAAAATGGTGTCTCGCAACGAGAGGAGTATGTCTTCCACTTCTATTTCTCCAATTGGACAAAGAACAGTTGTAGACTCAACTGGTAAAAGTGGGTTGTTCATCAACATTTTTAGATTGTCTGATGCGTTTTGAACAACGGCTTGCTGTGAAATAACATCTGCTTCGCGTTGTTTAACAGTTGCAACAGCTTGTGCATAGTCCGCTTCGCTTGTGTCGTACGCTCTGCGTAGTTCTAAAATTTCTACTACCGATTCACCCTCTCCAAGCAACCATTCTTGGACCTGTAACACTCTCCATTGAAGCGCTAGTTGAAGGTATGCTGTTTCTGTTTCGGTAATTATTTTGTGTAAAGATTGGCGAAACTCTTGTTTTGATTTTTCGGTTGCGTTTGCGGCAAGTTTTACATCTGCCAACACTACCTTTTCTCCAAAGCCTCGAAGGAGTGGTTGTTTAAAATCAATTGTTCCAACTGATTCCCAACTTGGATTTGGAGAAAAGGTGAACCCCGGTGTTTCTGAGTGCGTTCTTGTAGAGCCGGTAGAGATTGTTAACAATCCACCACTGTTTAATTTTTTTGCAAGAGATGCTTCATAGTTCTGTACGTCACTAATTGATTCGGTAGCACCAATCGGCACGCCACCCGACAAAGATTGTTGTTGTGGTTTTTTTATTCCACGGTCTGTAGCGCTTCCCGAAAACACAAAATCAAACACTGCCTCTGCTTGTATATAAGATTGTTTTGAAATAGCTGGTTCAAGTCGTGCTATTTTTAGGTCGAGGTTATTTGAAATTGCAGATCGGATTGCATCTTCTATGAGTATTGTGGTAGTAGAAAGTGATTTGTCTCCAATACTTGTTTCAAGTTGATCTGGCCAATCCATCTCGGTTCCTATGGGTGTTATTGCATCAAGCTCATCCATTCTTTCAACAAGAGCTGGCTCGATGTCCTTTGGGATTCCCCGAACTGAAACTGAAAGCCCATCCTCTATTTCAACCTCGTCACCAAGGAGGTGGTGAAGATTGCCTATTTGTTCACTGTTTGCATGTGAATCTAGGGGAGATTGACACCCAGCAAAAACAAAGACTGTGCTTAGAATTGGTGCTATGAGATATAAACCGCCTCGTTTTGTGTGTTTCATGTGTTATAGAATACCAATCTTCACAAGAACTGCCCTTGTTTAGGTTGCTCAATCTCTCTATTGGCGATATTCTCACACAAAAGTATTAGCTAGAAACCCCCAAGCATGGATGTCGAGGAGGCGAAACATGACAAATCAATCTAATCTCTGGAACACTGCGGCCGTATTGGTCGCATCACTCACTTTTGCAACACATGGTCAAGATGGAGTTGATTCTGACAACTCTTGGTGGGGAGAGATCACTGCCGACTCCGCCGCCGTGCGATGTGGCGCTAATGAGAGTTATTATCCAATCTCTTTTTTAACAACTGGTGACACTGTTCGTGTTGTTGGAAAAAGACAGGATTGGTATGAAATTGTTACTGAAGGAGGTTCTTTTGATGGTGCAATTGGATATATCAATTACCCAGAAAAAAATTCTTCGGTATTTATGGTTGAGGGTGATAGTGGTACCTCTACTGGCGAACTAGAAATTATTGCGAAAAATGTTGAGTCGGATGAAATGTACCGATCTTGGAGACCTGTCTATCGCTTAGGTGATGGTGATGTTGTACAGGTTATAAATACCGAGAGAAAAAAACCAGGAACTTTGCACAAAGAGGCATATATTGTGCACACTGTTTCGCTTCCCCAAGAAGCGACTGCGTGGATCAATGTTTCGCAAATCGCAAAAACAACCGATCCAACAATTGAAGAGGTTGTTGTGGAGCCTGTTGTAGAAACGGTAAACGTTTCTTCTGAAAAAGAGGTGCTTGAACTTGTTGATGGTGTTTCCGACGAAAATACAGAAGAATTACAAACACTAACTCTTGTTGAACTTGAAGATGCGTGGGCTGTCATTTCTAACGAACCTGTAATGGGAGCAGAAATAGCCCCACTACACGATCTTTATGGGCAATTGTTAGAGGAAAACATTGGTGATATTGTGATTGAGCGAATTTCCGCTGGGCGCATGAAACAACTTGAGGTTTGGAAGCAACTTAAGTCACAACGAGAACGAATTGCAACACTGCGAGCAAAACTAGGTACTGAATCTGGTGCTGTTTCTGAATATATTGAAGTAATGAGCACATATGGAGATTATGCCCTAGTTGGCCGTTTAGCCTTATCAAACACGTTTAATGGGAAAATTCGACCGTTTATGTACAGGATTCAAAATGATTCTGGCAGAACCATTGGGTATGTACCGACAAACCCAGCATGGGATCTCTCTACGATGGTTGGGCAAGTTGTTGGAATTAATGGAAATGTAGATTGGGATGCTTCGTGGAGAGTAAATGTTGTTGAGGCAACTGGATTCGATCTTCTTGCACCCACTACCGCTAATGTGCCTAGTGATATACAATAGTGAACTTGCTTAGAAACGACCAGTAGACTCCCGTTGGACGTTTCTTTGCCCACAGTTCCCTTTTAGGGAACAACTGGGGCATTAGCTCAATTGGGAGAGCGCTGCCTTTGCAAGGCAGAGGTTATCGGTTCGAGCCCGATATGCTCCATATAAAAACGACCCGTATAAAGCGGGTCGTTTTTTTATCCCATTGCTCCATACACTTCATAACGCACCTGTTTTCCTTTGTGCACCGCTACGGGGTCTTCTCCTATTGTGGGCGCGTGGTTTGGTCGCTTCACAACCACTCTTTTTGCATTTGTTTTTCGAGCTTCGTGAAACAATATGTCTGCATCAGAATCAGACCCAACAATTTGACTTAAAATTTGAATGCGCCCCGGAGGTAGTGGTGATTTTTTCTTTTTTTCTGGAAACATTGGGTCCATGTACACCACATCCACTTTCTTGGTTGTTTGTAATAATTGTTTTGCATCACCCTCAACAATTTGTAGTTTGTTGCCAATGGCATCAACAAGTTCCACGTCTTTTTTTGCTCGCCTCATCCCGTCTCGAAGAAGAATTGAAATAATTGGAGATCTTTCGATTGCAATTACTTCGAAACCCATTAATGCAAGAAGAATGGCATCTCCACAAAAACCAGCGGTTGCATCTATTATTGTGTGGTTCGTTGAACCAATAGCCTTGGGCAATGGCTGCTTCTTTGACAAATTTCCCGCACCTTGCCTTCTGTCAACCTTTGAAAAATCAACAAAATAGCCGTTTCCTATTTTCGCGTCACTGCGCCGGAGTTCTGTATGAGAATCAAGAAATGACAAAACGAGTCCATTTTTAGGTTTTTCCCCACAGGCAACCAGCCGTGTCGCTTTCGTTGCCTCTGCCACCCTCGTCTCGTCATCTGTTCTCACCTCGATATTGAAAAACACTTCTTTATCATTCGTTGAATTGTTGGTATTTTGATACACTTCGCGATTGTAAACCACGGGGGTATATTTCACACAACAACGACAACTGAAAAGTTGGAGCACTTTCATGAAACACTGTTTAACAATTCTCTCAACACTACTTTGTACGCAAGCTGTTTTTGCCCAACAAGTAGAACCCGATGTTTTCACGCTTGATAATGGAATGAAATTCATTTTGTTACAGCGGTCTGCAGAGCCCAATAACGTCGCTGTTGGGTGGGTTGCAAAGGTTGGGTCTGTGAACGAACGCCCTGGAATTACGGGCCTTAGTCACTATTTTGAACACTTGATGTTCAAGGGAACCAATACTATTGGAACAAGTGACGCGGTTGCAGATGCGCAATTCACTGAAAAAGAAAGTTCGCTGCGAGATCAGATGCTTGATATTGTTTGGGGTGAACAATATGACCGTTTTAGGGCTGGTGAAATTGATGATCCGTGGGACGAAAAATACGACACGCCACAACTTGCCGCACTCCGCAGGGAAATTGTAGAAACAATGAATGAACACCGATCTGTCATTGTGAAAGATGAGTTTTCTTCTGTTTATCAAAAAGCTGGTGCGGTTGGTATGAATGCTTTTACTTCTGAAGATATCACGTTTTATATTAATGGTCTTCCGGCAAACAAGCTTGAACTGTGGTGTTGGATGGAATCCGACCGCCTTCAAAACAGTGTGTTCCGTGAGTTTTTCTCTGAGCGCGATGTTGTACATGAAGAAAGACGCATGCGAACGGATTCTTCGCCGACAGGCAAGTTTGATGAACAGTTTAACTCTATGTTTTGGGAAGCTTCGCCATATTCATGGCCTGTTATTGGGTGGCCCAGTGATTTAAACAGCTATACACTTAAAGAAGCAAAACGATACTTTGATATTTATTACCGACCAAACAATTTAATTGGGATTGTTGTTGGGGATTTTGAACTTGCCTCCACCAAAAATTTGATTGAAGAGTATTTTGGCCGGTTAACAAGAGGAACGCCGCCACCACCTGTTCCCACTATTGAACCTGCACAAAAGGCGCCACAGCGGCTTGTTGGTGAGGTTGATGCGCAATCACAAATAGAAGTTAGATACCACGCGGTTCCTTTTGGGCACAAAGACTCTTACGTGTTTGAGGTTATGTCCGCTGTACTAAATGGAAGAACTGGTCGGTTATTTAAAAGCTTGGTTGAGGGGGATGAGATCGCTGCAAGTGCAGGCGCTCATTTTGATGGTAAAAAATACGCAGGCTCTTTTTCTTTTAAAGCAACGGTAAAGGGCGAGTCGTCTCCCGAAGAACTTGAGGCAGCTTGGTATCGGGAAGCAGAACTCTTAAAAAATGAGGTTGTTTTGGAGGCGGAATTACAAAAGGTTAAGAACAATATTGTTGCTGATCAATATAGGGGTCTTCAAAGTAATTTTTATCTCATGATTCAATTAGGGTTTTTTGAAATGTTTGGGGATTGGAACTACATCAATACCGCCTCTGATTCCCTTTTACGTGTCACGGGCGATGATATTATGACCCTAGCAAATACATATTTTGATGAAAACAACAGCTCGGTCGCTATTTATCATCGATCTGCTAATGCTGATCCTGTTGATGAAGACCTGGAGGCATTTTCACCAGAACAACTTGCAATGATCAAACAGGCGCTAAAAGAACTTGAAAATATTCCTTCAGAAGAACTTGGTCCGGCTCTTGCTGGAATGCGTATGCAATCCGCGCAAGTTCCCCCAGAATTTAAACCTGTATTTGATTATTTGCTTCAAAAACTTGAAGAACGAGTAGCGGAAGAGGAAAAAACTTCGCCTAATAATGAGGTTGTGGAAACAAGCGAAGTGGTGGTTGTTAATGATGCTTCTGGTTCTTTAGAATTAACTCCTGAACAACAGGTTGAGGCAGATGCTTTTATTGAAAACATGAAGACGATGGACCTTAATGATTTAACAAGAATTTACGGCGCCATGCAGGGTGTGGTTACAACCGTGCCAGACAAAGACCGGGTGGTAATTGAATTTATGATTTTAAAAATAGCTGACCGCATCGCAGAACTTACACAACAAGAAAATAAATAAGAAAATATATATAAGGTTTTGACAATGATTATTATCCAAACAGTTTTGCTTTCAACGGCGCTTGGCGTACCAATCCACCCGAGCGATATTGTGTTCCCAGAATACAATTTTACTCCCCCGTCCTCTGTTGAGTATAGGCGTGAACTTTCTAGCGGTATTCCTGTTTATCTGGCCGAAGACAAGGAGTTGCCGCTTGTTAATATTTCGTTTACATTTAAGGGTGGCTCGTATCTTGACCCTGTTGATAGGGTTGGTTTGTCAACAATGATGGCTAGCCTTATTCGAGATGGTGGCACAACTTCTCTTTCTGCAGAAGATCTTGATGAAAGATTTGATTTTTTGGCTGCTGGCGCTGGTGTTCGTGGTTCCAAAGAAACAATAACCGCGTCGCTTAATAGTCTTTCTTCTAATTTAGATGAAAGCTTGCCTTTATTTATTGACATGTTGCGAAACCCGGGGTTTCAACAATCAAGGGTTGATTTAAGCAGGGATAGTATTGTTGAAAATCTAAAACAGCGCAATGATCAGCCTTCGGCAATATTAAGGCGGGAAACGGCGGCTCTTTTGTATGGAAACTCGTACATGGGTAGGCAACCGACTGGTGAAATGGTTGGTTCGGTTACTGTTGATGATTTAAAGTCTGTTCATAACCAAATCATAAACCCATCAAACATGATCATTTCGGTTAGTGGGGATTTTGACACGGATAAAATGTTGCAAACTCTTGAACATTATATTGGTGATTGGGTGTTTGGAAACAAGGTTGCTGCTCCTCCAGAAATTAATTCTGCTTATATCCCTGGTATTTATTTTGTAGATCAAGATGTTTCTCAGGGCGGGGTACGAATTGGGCTTCGTTCACTTCGTCAAGGTGACCCAGATTTAGAAGCTGCCACTATTATGAATTATATTCTTGGTGGCGGTGGTTTTAGTAGCCGAATTACCCAAACCGTTCGTTCAAACGAGGGGCTTGCGTATAGTGCGGGGTCTTTTTTAGTACCTGGGGTTTATATGGATGGTTTGTGGGGCGCTGGATATGAATCAAAAAGTAAAACCGTGGCACTGGCTGCTGATCTAATTTTTAACGAAATTAATAAAATTAAAACAGAGTTGGTTTCAGAAGATGATTTAAACCTAGCAAAAAGCGCTCTTATTGAGCAGTTTCCATCAACTTTTCAATCGCAAGCGCAAATAGTTGGTGTTTTTGTTTCTGACGATATTTCTGGCCGTGATCCCCATTACTGGTCTACTTATAAAAACAGAATCACAAGCGTACAAGTAGAGGATGTGTTGCGCGTGGCAAACGATTTGTTGTCCGAAGATAAGATGGCAATGCTCGTGGTTGGAAATTGGGGTGTTATCTCTGAGGGAAACGACCGTGCAACAATAGAGAGTGTTCGTAAAATTATTGGTGGTTCAGTTGTTGAACTTCCTCTACGAGATCCGCTCACGCTTCAACCAATTGAATAATTGTTATATTTATTTACCACGCATACAGGTAAAAAGATTATCCTTTACAAACTATGGCTAGACCTGTAAAAGAAGGCTGGATTACAGCAAAAACAGCAGATATTAATGATCTCTATGAGCGATCTGTTCAGTGCCCAGAGTCTGAGGTAAGCCTTATTTATCAGGCGTGGGATGAGTTGCGAGAAAGAAAACCTGTTGTTATTCGAGAGGATTTTTGTGGGACCTCTGCCGTCGCTCGGGAGTGGGTAAAACAAAACGATATCAACAGGGTTGTCGGGGTTGATCTTGATCCATCTGTGCTTGCTTGGGCAAATAATAAAATTGCATCTGAGTTAACAGAAAATCAAATATCGAGGGTGGACCTCATCGAACATGATGTATTCACTGTCGACCTCCCGCTTGTCGATTGCACGCTTGCTATGAACTTTAGTTATTATGGATTTAAAAAACGTGATCAATTGCTTCGTTATTTTGAAAGTGTAAAAAGGGGTCTCAAAGACGATGGTATCTTTTTATTAGACGCGTATGGTGGCAGTGACTCGTTTTTAGAAATGGATGAAGAGAGGGATATGGATGGTTTTACATATATTTGGGACCAGCACCTCGTTAATCCCATTACTGGAGATGTTGTTAACTATATTCATTTTGAGTTTCCAGACGGTTCAAAAATTAAAAAAGCTTTTACATACGAGTGGCGGTTTTGGACACTTCCAGAAATTAAAGATGTTCTTTTAGACGCTGGTTTTAGCAGTGTTGTTGTGTATTGGGAGGGAACTGATGAGGATGGCGATGGAAATGGGGTGTGGTCAGTTGATAGTCGTGGAGAAGCCTGCGCTGGGTGGGTTGCGTATATGGCTGCTCTAAAATAATTATGAACACTTTGTTAAATATGACAACAGATGTGGGTTTGTGGTTATCGCGAGAGCTTGATTCGGTGGGTTCCTTAGTAGAAACTCATCTTAAAAGTAAACATGATGCTGTTAATGACGTTTGCGGATATCTCTCTGGTTACAGAGGGAAAATGTTAAGGCCGTCCCTTGTGTTGTTGTCGTGGCGGTCTGTCCAAGAAAGCAATGTGGTAACAGACGATGTATATCGAGCTGCTGGTGTGGTTGAGTTGATACACCTTGCAACGTTGGTACATGATGATGTTCTTGATGAGGCTGATATTCGGCGGGGTGGCCAAACAATTAACTCTCTGTGGGGAAATGAGGGTGCTGTCATGCTTGGTGATTATCTTTTGTCAAGCGCTTTTCACCTTTGTTCAACCATTCGAAATCCAGACCTTAATCTTTTGCTTGGCGATGTAACGAACACTTTGTGTGCGGGCGAGCTTGTTCAGTTATATCATCGAAATGACATAAACCTAAGTTTAGAAGATTATTATCAAATCATTCACGATAAAACTGCATCTCTCATATCTGCGTCGTGCAAAATTGGTGGGGTTCTCGGCGGAGCAAATGATGAAACCATTTATGATCTTGGTGTTTTTGGAAATTCTATTGGTACTGCATTTCAAATTAAAGACGATTTGATTGACATTTTAGCTGACGAGCTTGTTGCTGGAAAACCAACTGGCAAAGATGTTGCAAAGGGTAAAATGACTTTACCCGCAATTTTAATGTTAGAACAAAATCCTAATTGTTTGCCAGAATTACGAAGTGCGTTAGAAAACGATGATTTAACCCGCCTTAAAAAAATGTTAATTGACACTTCGTCTATTGGCTTGGCAGAGGGTGTTATTTGTGAGCTTGTAGACAGGGCGGTGGATTCAATTGGCTCTTTGCAGAATAATTCATATGGGAAACAGCTTGTTAATTTAGCTAAACAGTTGTCTGAACCCATTTGATTACTGCTCCTGTTTTATTTTTGGGTTAAAATATACACAGCGTTCCGTTCACCTAAGGTTTGGAAGCCAAGTATTTTGTTTTCTTGGTCGTAGAGGTTCGACTCCTCTTCGGAACATTCACTTAGCCAAGCTGCGCGAAAGCGTTGCTTCTGGAGTTTTGATATGTTGCCCCGACGACCTTTCTCGACTGGAAAAATGGGTTTTTTATATGTTCCACCCTATCGAATTCAGGGAATAAGCATAGCTGGAGAACAAACCGTTGTCCACATGCCCGAACTCGACCTCGCTTTTGATATTGGGTTGTGTCCAAAACCAGCCCTCTCTGCATCTGTTGTCGCTATCACACATGGCCACATGGATCATGTGGCCGGTCTTCCATACTATTTCAGCCAGCGGTTTTTTCAAAAAATGGGGACCGGCACCTGTGTGTGCCATGAAGAAATAGCTGCTGCAATCCAAGAAATGATGGGTGGCTGGGCTGGTTTGGAGCAGCAAAACACACCACACAATATTATTCCCCTCGCCCCAAACGGTGAACATGAAATTAAGCCAAATATTATGCTCAGGGGCATTGAAGCAGATCACGGTGTACCCGCAATGTCGTATGCGGTGCTTGAATATCGAAAAAAATTACGAGAAGAGTTTCGCGACATGCCACAATCAAAGCTTCGTGAAATAAAACTCTCGGGTACGGAAATAACCCAAACCCTTCAGCTGCCAATTGTTGCGTTTACTGGGGACACCGAAATGGGCGATCATCTCTGTAGACATGAATTTGTTCAATCTCCAATCGTCATTAGTGAATGCACTTTTTTTGAAAAGGATCACCGCTCAAGAGCTACTATTGGGAAACATCTACATATAGATGATGTTGCCGAGTTACTCACAATATGGGGTGCTAAAGATGTTGTTCTTGTACACATGAGCAGAAGAACGACGATAGAACAGGCCCGCGCGGCAATTGTTGAAAAAGTAAACCCAAGTGACCTTTCAAGAATTCACCTCCTTATGGATCATAAAACAAATCGTGACCGTTATGAAAAACAGTTAGAACTTGTCGCGGAATAATAAATAAATCTTTATTTCGTTGTTTGTTGTGTTGTTTAATTTGTTTCTATTGATTAAACTTTTTTACCTGTGTCAACAAACAGTGTCAACGTAAAACAGCTTCGTTTAGATTTGTTGGCACAATTGCGCAAAGAACACCCAAGAATGTGCCGAAAATGGTTTGAGGATATAGATGTCCTTGGAATTTCAAACGGTTCTATTGTTATTTATTTAGAAGAAGATGTTCAATTAAATTATCTTGAACGAAAGTGTAAAAACCAGTTTGTTGAGGCTGCACAAATTATTACTGGTCACCTGCTCGGTGTTCATTTTGTAAATACTAGAGAACTTGATTTTCAAGTCACTTCACCACAGCCGTTCAACCCTTCTGGTTATGTTATTGCCGATGGGGCTTTTGGGGATATGTTGATTAGCCCTGACTACAGTTTTGATAATTTTATTGTGGGCCCCGGCAATCAACTTGCGCACGCGGCTGCAATTGCTGTATCACAAAAACCGGCACAGGCATATAACCCTCTCTTTATTCACAGCGGTGTTGGACTTGGCAAAACGCATTTGTTACAAGCAATTTGTCAAACAGCGATGCAGTCGAATGACTCGATGAAAGTTTACTATGTTTCTTGTAATGGTTTTTTAACCCAGTTTTTAGAATCTGTGCAAGCTGGTGAAATGTCTGACTTCCGACACAAGTTTCGGGCATTCGACATGCTAATTATTGACGACATTCACGACCTTTCAAACCGAGAGCAAACACAAGAAGAGTTTTTTCACACATTCAACACGTTGTTTCAGTCGGGAAGACAAGTTGTGCTAAGCTCAGATGCTCCTCCAAATGAAATTCCTCACCTTGAAGATCGCCTTATAAGCAGATTTAGCTGCGGGCTTGTCGCGGGTATCGATCCTCCTGGATTTGAAACAAGGGTGGCAATAATTAAAAAGAAAGCAGCGCTTCGACATATAGATATTCCAGATGAGGTGTCAAACTATATCGCCGCTCGATTAGATCAAAATATTCGCCAACTTGAGGGGGCAATGACAAAACTGCAGGGGCTTTCGCTTCTTGATGGTTCTCCTATTGATTTGGCAATGGCAAAGACTGCCCTTTCAAGCGGAAGTGGTTTAAAAGATGCCCCAAAGCATGTTTCTATTCAAGACATTCTTGATGCAATCAGCGATTTTTATGATGTAAAGCTCATAGACCTGCTCTCCAAGAGAAGAAACAAATCCATCACAATGCCAAGGCAGGTTGGAATGTGGTTAGCAAGACGCCACACGCGGTTTAGCCTTGAGGAGATTGGTGGTTATTTCGGTGGTCGAGATCATACGACTGTTATGCACGCTATCAAAAGTGTTGATTCTAAAATTACATTAAATGACCAACTTGACCAAGACCTTACGAGGCTTCAAGGTCGGCTCTCTTTGGACAAAGATTAATAATATTTTGTCCACAACACCCTTGTGGATAAGTGGTGGATATCTTTTACTCTACTGTCTGGTGCATACGTTGAGTAATGTGACACAAACGCGCTTTACATAATCTATTTGCACACTTCCACCCACTAACAACAATCTTGTCGACAGCTTGTTGAATGGTTGGCCTGTTCACAACCCACTGTTTATAAACGCCTTAGATAATGATTGTTAGTTTGTTCCACAAATTGACAGGACATACAACGAAGACTACGAGTATTTTCTTTATGTATGTGTTGCTTTGGTGTATGAGTGGGTTAGGAAGAAAAACTAATATTTGCCCACTTCAGAAGTGTTTCGTTTGCTCTTCCAGAGTCTATGGTTTCATTTGCAATTTGAAGGCCCTCAGAGAGGTCTTGGGCTCGATCGGCAAGAAAAAGGCCTACTGACACATTGAGCACAACCATGTCCCGTACTCCCCCTTGAAGAGCTCCCGAAAGCGTGTCTCGCACAAATGCAGTTGCTTGGTTTAGATCGCTGGCAACGAGATCTTCCAACCTTGATATCTCGAGTCCTAGGCTTTCTGGATCGATCGTTGATTCCACAAGTTTTCCATCATCAACCAATACCATTCTTGTTGGGGCTGAAACAGAAACTTCATCTAAACCATCATGGGAATGAACGACGGCAGATTTAGTTGTAGAACTTTGCAGCAGAGACTCCGCCATTGGGACGACAAACGCATCATCCCAAACACCGAGCAGTTGCCTACCAGCATCACATGGATTTGACAGTGGTCCTAGTAAATTAAAAATAGTTGGAAACCCCAACTGTTTTCGTACGGGCATCACACTTGCAACGGCCTTGTGGTGATTTGGAGCGAAGCAGAAACAAATATTTTCTTCTTCGAACGACGCCTGTTGTTGCTGTTGGGTTGCGTGAATGTTGATACCAAGCGACTCGAGAACTTCAGCGGATCCCCTGCCGGTTCGAGAGCGATTTCCGTGTTTTGCAATTTTTACTCCACAAGCAGCAAGCACGATTCCGGCGGCGGTTGAGACGTTGAATGTTTTTGGAGCACCCCCCGTACCACATGTATCTAAAAATTGTGTGCAATCACCCTCGAGGTGTACTTTTTGCACAAACTCCTTCATAATTGAAGAAGCACCAAAAAGTTCCTCGCCAGTTGGTTTGCGAGTTGCAAGCGCAGTAAGAAGCGCACCAATAAGCCCTTCTGGCGCCCCGCCAGACATCAAGATTCGCCACGCATCTGCTATTTCTGATGCGCTTAGCGAATGACCTGTTCGGACCCGATCAATTGCGTAGCGAAGTGGTTCAAGCTGTTTGGCGTCTAGCATTTTTGTCATAATCTGCAAATCATACGCAGGTGCGGGTACTATTGCACCGTGCTTGCAGATGCATACATTCACCAACTTAGCCCATTTGCCATCCAGCTCACAGAAAGTGTTGGTTTGCGGTGGTATGGCTTGGCATATATTGCAGGGTTTATTGTTGGCTGGTGGTTCATTCGTTGGATGGCTAAAACGGATCGATCGCCACTAACACCAGATCAGGCAGGCGACCTATTATTTGCAGGCGTGCTGGGCGTGCTGTTTGGGGGTCGAATTGGATATGCACTTTTTTATGACCCACACCTTTTTGTTGGATTTTCCGAATCGTTTCCTTGGTGGGATTTATTGGCAATCAATCGCGGAGGCATGGCGAGCCATGGCGGAATTATTGGAGTGCTTGTTGCGTTTGTTGTTTGGGGCCGTAAACATAAAATTCCAGTTATGCACCTCGCCGATCTAGCAAGTGTTGGTGGAACAGCAGGTTTGTTTTTTGGTCGTATTGCGAATTTTATAAACGGCGAACTTTGGGGCAAACAAATTGATAATCAAGCCCAAGCGCCCTGGTGGTCCGTGAAATATCCAAGCGAAATTACAGAAGTTTGGACACATAACGCCGAACAATTTGGAGAAAAATTAGCCGCCCTAGAACCACTCAGGACAACGATAGTAAGCGGAAACGACACGTTTTATCAGCAAATTGTCACAGAAGCATATACAGGAAACACCACTGTTACCGAAACGATAGCTCCCGTGTTAACGGCGTGGTATCCCTCCCAGCTTTTTCAGGCAATAAGCGACGGTCCCCTCCTGCTTGGAGCATTAATATTAGTTTGGTTAGTTCCAAGAAAACCAGGCGTAGTAAGTGGCTGGTTTTTAATTGTGTATGGATTACTTAGAGTTTTGACAGAAGTATTTCGCCAGCCGGACGAGGGCGTTTCGATAATTTTTGGCTTGTCAAGAGGTCAATTGCTAAGTACCGGCATGGTGTGTGCTGGCGTGGTAATGATCGTCGTGTGTGCAAAAATGAGTGCAACAAAATATGGGGGGATTATTCAAACGAAGCAGGCATCAACGTAGCGTTTCCACGACAAAGATGAGACCACCTCATAGAGAGGGACTCAATAAGCACCTTGATTGAAATATTAGTGCGAACTTGCCCCTCAATATCCGCTAAAACCGCAGCAGCTCGAATTGCCAAAGAAGAGCGCTCCCTGTCATCACCAAGAAGTGCCCTAATTTCCATACCCAAAAGTTGTAAAACAACAGAAAAAGCGAGTCTATTTGCCGCCTCTTTACTACAAAGAGAATTTTTTTTAAGTTGAATTTTTACAAAAGATTCAACATAGTCATTCATCGCAATTGTTGCCGCAGGAAAAGCTACCGAACTACCTACGCTGCGAATAAAATCACGTATCGAATTTGCAAGATCGGGAAGATTTGTTTCGATAGAAAGACAAACGTCTCCGGGCGACCCAGAAGAAAAATCTATAGACCAATCAAGATCTGTTTTTAAAACATCAAAATTTTTACTTTCCAACCACCTGTTCATTTCATTTAGGTTAAGTGGCGAAAAGTTTACAGACTGGCACCTGCTTTGAATTGTAGGCAACAATAAATCGTCCCTTGAAGTTACAAGGATGACAAAGGTCCCCACAGGGGGTTCTTCGAGCGTTTTTAATAGCGCATTTTGCGCCGTTTCGTCAAGCAGCTCTGCTTCATCAATTATAAAAACCTTATTACCCCCAGCCACCGATGTTTTAAACGCGATCGCATCGTGTGTTCGGTCATCACCAGTTCGACCACCAATCATTCTTTCTCTCAACAAATCAACTGGAATGTTTGTCTGTTTTCTTTTAGCAAGCGAAGCATTTTTTGACCAAGCCGCGTCTTCCTTTCGAATGATATGGAGATCATAATGTTGAAACGCATCAGCACTTGTTCCAAAAGTTTCGCCAGCAATAAGACAGCGGGCAAACTCAATCGCAGCCGTACACTTTCCAACACCCGAAGGGCCCTGAAAAATCCACGCGTGGTGTGTTCTTCCGTGACCCAGAGCATTTCCAATTGTTTTTTTGGCGGACTCTTGACCAATAATAACTGTCATACCACCCATAATACCCTTCAGGCACTAACAACGCCTTTTGGCGGAAAAAAGAAAAAGAGCACACTTTGGATAAAACTCCCAAACACCAGTCGAAAATGGATGCACTGTGCATTTATCTACATTAAAAATAAAACCGCCAAAAATAATAGTTCCCCCCGTTGTTTATATATCTGTAATTTCACTATTCGGAACACTTGTTGGCCTGGGGTTATCAAACTTCGCACTAAATTATGTGACAGGAACATCAATTGCAATTTCAATTGGCATGTTTGGGTTTTGTGTAAAAAACAAAAAAATAAAATTAACAATGCTTCTTGCAGCAACCTGTAGTTTGTTTGTTGCTAGGGCAATGTTTTCAGCGCGCTCGAACTCCCCATCTTGGGTGGTTATAAATAATGGCGACCTTGTCGAGCTTCATGGATCTGTTGTTTCAACACCCATCACGATCCCTCGGACACAAGGATATTTATCCGACATTGACACCAGGTCACCAGTGACCACATTTAATTTTTTGGCAGCCCCACAGCGCGGATTAGATCACAAGGCAATAATCACAACAAAAGTTGATGGTATTCCACAAATTAACAAGGGCGATCAAATAACTGCAATTGGAAAACTGCGACGACACTTACACACAAATAATGCAGCCCCAACATTATTCGTACCACAAGAAACACTCATAAAAGTAATTCACAAAAACATAAAAATAGCCACCGAGTTAGAAGAGACAGTAAAACAAAGGATCAGAAATGGGATACACGGGGAAGAGAAAACGCTTGTGTCCGCACTTTTTTTTGGTGAGAGAGAAGCTGGGTGGAGAAAAATTTCATCAGATTTTCGCCAAGCAGGTTTATCACACATTTTGGCAGTAAGCGGCCTTCATATAGCGATTATTATGATTTTGATTATTTGGGCAGCGCGAACAGGATCGTTTGGAAGACTTATTTCATTTTTTATAATCTGCGCGGTTTCAATTTTTTTACTCTTAATCATAGAATCTCGACCACCAGTTTATCGTGCAGTTTTGATGATCCTAATTGCATCAACCCTACAACTTCGGGGACAAAGATTTGTTGGTTCTGGAATTCTCGCCGTCGCAGCAATAATAATTGCATGGAGTGAACCATCGGCAATTAAAACAGCTGGATTCATATTAAGTTTTACAGCCGTGCTTGGTCTTTGTGTTCTTTTGCCAACGCTTCAATGGAAACTCTTGGGCCCAAAAAACAACTATGCCACATTACTAGAAACAACGAGATATACAATTTCCTCCCTTTGGATTGTTGGTTTATGCGCAGTGTTGATTGTCACACCTTTGACAATGTATATGTTCGGAACAGCGGCACCGGTTGGACTGTTTAGCAGTATTGGAGGCATTGCGTTTTTGTTTCTTATTTTGTTATTGGGGCTAATTCGACTAGCGACCGGCTGGGTGCATCCAATTATTGACGACCAACTATTGTGGTGCATGAAAATTACTTCAATACAAATGGTTGAATCAACAAAATTGTACGGGGACATTCCCTTGTTTTTTTTCATTAAACCACCCAGCTTGATATTAGTAATTTTATTAATCATATTTTTAACATTTATTGTTTTAACTATGGGTAGGATTAAATTAAAAATAATCACAGGCGCCTTGCTTTTTGTTTGGATGTTAGGAAATGAACAAAACAACCGTATTGTTATTACAACGCTTAATGTAGGACACGGAACATCTCACATTATTCAAGACAAACAAACAACAATTCTTGTAGATGCGGGATCAAGGGCAAACCTAGACATTGGATTACATAAAATATTACCAGCACTTCGAAAACGTGGAATAAATAAAATAAACACGCTTGTTGTTACACACAACGATCTGGATCATTGCTCAGCGATTTTAGACTTGATGCACAAATTAGAAATAGATGAAATTTGTATGACACCCCACGCCCTTACACACCAAACAATGGTTGTACACAAAATAATACAAATAGCAAAACACAAAAAAATTAGGGTAAACAAAATTACCTCGGGCTGGAGTTTTGATACAAAAAACGCAAAAATTACCGCCCTGTGGCCAAACAAAGACGCTCAACACGAGTCCTCAAACGAAGCGTCCGTTGTGTTGTCTATTCAATCTAATGGGCGGTCTGTTTTATTAACCGGCGATATAAATGAAAAAACAATATCTACATTTTTAACACGCGAGCTTGACAAAATAGATGTCTTAGAAATGCCACATCATGGCCAGTGGAGCAGGGAATCGGTTTCGTTTTTAAATAAACTGCAGCCTCTCGTAGCCATTCAATCTACAAGTAAATCAAGATTCGCTCATGACAAGTGGGTTATTCCGACCACCACAGATCGATTTGTAACATGTGTAGACGGAGACATCACAACAACGATTGGTCGTTTTGGAGAACTTGAAGTACACACCTCATACACAAACATACGCTTGTTGGCACAGAGATAATATAACTCGAGAAATATGCGTTAAGGCCCCACTTGCTTTGCGAGAAAAAAATTATTTTGATGCCTCGTTGATCATTTGTAAGAGCACTTTTTCACTGGTTGTTCCATCCATTTCCCAGCGGGGAACAAAGCGCCCATCAACCATAAGTACCGGCACGCTTCTGCGCCAAACTCCAAGTTTCGCACGAATATCGTTTTTGATGATAGACGCAACGTCCAAGCTCTCCGCAACCGACGCGATAGTGTCAGGGCTTTGGGCACAAATCCTAGCAGCAGACTTAGAGAGTGATTCTAAGGAAGTAGAAGGTTGTGGGGTCATAAATAAATTATGCACCCTCCACCTTGCCTCATTTCCACACAAAATATCAACTGCTTCAACCACCTTTGCCATGTTGCACGATCCGGGATATTGATTTTTATAGTTTTTAACACCAGTGTTACAATCACTGTCGATTGGAAAGTGTCTATACGCATACTTTGCCCGCAAGTCATTATCTAAAATGTTCTTTATAAGCGCATCAACTTTTTGTGTTGGTTCTGTTTGATAATCCCCCCATACAACTATTTCAACATCTCCGCTTCCAAACCAAGAGAGCCTGTGGTCATCTTGGAAAGAGCGCACCCTTGCAACCCTCCAGTCTTCAACAAGCTTTTCAATTGCAGACGGCGGCGCAACAAAAGAAGAGCCACTAGAAGCAACGTTGTTTGCAACCTCGCCAATCACCTTAGCAAGCGAATCTTGCCCCCCGTAGTACCAAAGATACTCAACCCCATTGATAAAAATCATTGGCGTAAACCAAATACCAAGCGCCTTTCCATCAGCGGCATCTTCTTTAACCCCACGAAGAGTGTCGGACGTTTGCATTATTTGTTTAAAACGCGACGGTTCAAACTCAAGCATTAACAAATCATCATTGAAAGTAGCATCTGTAAACGAACCACCGTTTGCAAACAGCCACGCATGCATTCGTTCCCACCCATCTTGTCCACCGAGAATAAACGCGGTTTCGGCCGCCCGCGCAGCCCAACACGCGTTGCCGTGTAGTTTCATTTTTCCAATTTCATCATTACAATCGTAATTTAAAGGAAAGTGCTTAACGACAATCGACATATCATTTCTTTGTTTATAAATAGCGGCCAATTGTGTTTCTAATCTTTTACAATCAGGGCATTGATAATCAGTAAACATTACTACTTGGATTGGTGCATCTGGGCTGCCAAACCGGTGATCTGATTCAAGAAGTTTTAAAGTAGAACTATCTGCACCACCCTCGACGATTTGTTTTATGTTTTCATCACCCGCCTTTTTGTCACCCACCTTCTTTTTAGTAGTTGCAAACATATAGACGGCGCAAAGAATAATAGTGATAAAAATAAATCCAAAAAGGAAGCTTTTAACAAAATTCCGATCGCCAGTATTTTCAAAAGAGCGAATTTGAAGTTCTGCAGAAACCCAGAGAGCCAAATTGCAAAAATGTACCAGTGCACACCATTTACAAAAATGTCCACTTGAAATCATTGCAACCACAAACCCAAGCGACCCAAGCATGCCAAGACGGATGGCCCACAAAAGGGGTTTAGATGTTCCTTTTGTACTTTTCCACAAACCAGAAATAGCCATAAACCACGCTAACCCAACAAACGAAACCGGCCACATAAACGAGCCAAGCGGAATGTTTCCCAGGGGCCCATTGGTAACAGCGTCACAACCACTTTGTGGGCCACACCCCGGCATAGAGGTCCAAAGCCCAAGTTTTGGACCAGCTAAAACAAGCGAAGCAATTGACGCAACCGAAGCCGCCAGTGCACCGATCCAAAAAAAAGTTGATTTATTAGTGTTAGTTTCAGTCATCTGTACCTACATTTTTTGTGGAACTTCAATTCCAAGGAGATCAAGCCCATCAACAATAACCCTTCTTGTTAATTCAGAAAGACGAAGCCGAGAACCCCTTATTGCCCCATCGTCGACTTTGAGAACGGGGCACGCCTGGTAGAAAGAACTAAACGCGCCAGTTAATTCATGTAACCACATACAAAGTATGTGCGGTTCTAGGTTTTGGGCAACATTTTGCACAACGGCGCCATATTGCAACAATGTAATAACCAGTTGCCGCTCTTGTGGTGTATTAATAATAAAATTGGAAGAGAAATCGGTTTCACCAGATTTTTCTAATAGTGAGGTAATCCTTGCACAGGCATATTGAATATATGGACCCGTGTTTCCTTCAAATGAAACCATCCGGTCCATATCAAAAACATAATCGGTCACCAAGTCATTTGAAAGGTCAGCATATTTTATTGCGCCAATTCCAATTTGCCTTCCAATAGTAGACAACTCTTCCTCACCCATTCCATGTGTTTGTGAACTTTCATCTTTACTGCGGCGCTTCACTTCATCCCTGCCACGGGCAACGGCCTCGTCAAGTAACGAAGAGAGTGTAACATTCGAACCACTTCTGGTTTTAAGCGGCTTTTTATCTTCACCCAACACAGAACCAAACGGAATATGTTCAAATTTAACGCTAGTACCATCTGGTGTTTTATTCCACCCAACTAAAGTTGATGCATCGAACAAATCTTTAAAATGATCACGCTGTCTCGCATCAACGACGTAGATTAACCTGTCACACCCCAACTCTTGTGTTCTAAAATAAACAGCTGCAAGGTCTGTGGTTGCATACATGAAGCCACCATCAGATTTTCTAATAAGAAGCGGCCGCTTTCTATCTTTAAAGCGAACAACTAATGCGCCATCATCTTCCTCCGCAAGATTTGACTTCACAAACGAATCAACAACAGACTCAAGGCGATCACGATAGAAAGACTCGCCCCGGTTGTGTTCGGGTCCTAGTTTTACATGTAGTAAATCAAGGGAGGCGTACACATCTTTCATTGTGCAGTTAATAAGTTTTTCCCAGCCCAAAAGAAGATCCTTATCGCCCTGTTGCAACTTTACAAGTGCAGATTTAGCAGATTCTTGCGCCGCGGTTGCATCCGCATTTTGTTCTTGTAATTCTAAAATTCTATGAGGACCAGCAGAAATCCGCTCTGCTGTTTTTATTCCACCACAATCATCTTTTGCCACAAGCTTGGCCTCTTGGTACGCAGTATTTAAGTCTGTGATTGAAAGCGTATCGAGATTAACACCACTACGCATTAACCGATCAAGAACCATCGCTATTGGCAACCCCCAATCTCCCAAATGATTTTCTCGGTAAACAGTTCGCCCAACCCGCTCGAACACTCTTGAAAGCGAGTCACCAATAATGGTTGATCTAAGATGCCCCACGTGTAATTGTTTTGCAACATTAACGCCACAGAGGTCAATAGCAATTGGGTGCAAATCTTCTGATTGGAGCACACCAAGAGAGGGAGAATCCATTTCCACACAAAGCTCGATCAGGGCAGATGGGGTAAGTGTTACGTTGATAAACCCAGGACCCGCCACCTCAAGAGATTCCGCAAAACCCTCAAGGTCAATAACACCAACAATTTTCTCAGCGAGTTCTCTTGGATTTTGGCTTGTTTTTTTAGCCAACCCCATAATGCCATTGATTTGATAATCACCAAACTTTGGGTTTTGAGACAATCGAACGACAGGGTTCACATCTTTATATTCAGCACCAAGAGTAGAAGAAAAAGCCGCCTGAACAGCATCAGAAATGATTTGTTTGGGATCTTTGGTCATATCTTGCATACAATACAATCCCCACCCGTTTTTCGCCGCTGTGTAGCGGTGGGTACACCTGCAGTGGTTTTTGGTAAAATTAGATTTCTATGGCATCACCAACGACAGAACCAACGACTCAACTAGAAAAAAAAGATCGCTGTGGTGACCTTGACCACCGACCAAGAGTTCTTCTTGGGAAAATGGGCCTAGACGGGCACGATCGAGGCGTCAAACTCATAGCCAGAGCGCTCAGAGATAGCGGTATTCATGTGATTTATTCAGGTCTCTGGCAAACCCCTCGGTCTCTAGCAATTTCTGCCAGGGACGAAGACGTTGACATGATGGCATGTTCAATGATGAGTAATTCTCACCTTGTTTTGGTTCCAAGGATGATGAAAGAACTTGCAAACGTGGGAAGAAAAGACCTCACGGTTGATGTTGGTGGCATTATTCCAAAAGAAGACATTCAACCACTTCTCGACACAGGTGTTCGCGGTGTATATCACACAGGAACCAGTATGCTCGAAATCGTTGAGGCTGTACGATCAGCAACTACACCACAAGAGCCATTAATATCAGATAACAATATCGCTACGCTTGCAAGAAATATTAGCCTTGTAGAGGCCGGAAAGCATGTAGATGCACCTAAAAATAGACCTACAAAAGTGATTGGATTTACTGGTTCTCCAGGCGCAGGAAAATCAACACTCTCGGCAGCAATGGCGGCAGAATCCGTAAGAAACGGCGAGAAGGTTGCAATTGTTGCATACGATCCCATGAGCCCAATTAGTGCAGGCTCCCTTTTAGGAGATAGGCTTCGAGTAGATTTTAATGCGGTAGACGAAAATGTTTTTTATAGAAGCCTTGCTAGAGTCGGCGAAGATTATGACACGCTTCCAGAAATTCTTGACTTAATTGGCGGCGCGGGTTTTGACCACGTGATTGTTGAAACTGTTGGCGCTGGTCAAAACGATGTTGCTATTCGTACACTTGTTGACGAAACAGTCGTTGTTCTCGTTCCCGGAATGGGAGACGCCGTGCAAATGGACAAAGCGGGAATCCTTGAAATTGCCGACGTTTTTGTAGTAAACAAAGCAGACTACGACGGCGAAAGCGCACTGGTTCGTGAACTATTAGATATAGCGAACGGTCGGGAAATTTTTGAAACAATTGCCACGCAAGGCAAAGGTGTGATTGAATTACTCGACCGGCTTTTTTAATCTCTATACACAGGCCTGTCTGCAATTTCAAAATTCCACAAGTTTTGCACACCACCTGAATCCAGTTCCGCAACACCCATACAATTTTGAATAACGCCAGACGGATCGTCCATAGCAATTTCACCATGCATTTTGAATTTTTCTACAAGAATGTCATTAAGATTTGCCGTTGTATTTCTCGCGTGTCCAGCCGGGTACATCACAAACCCACTGTCCAAAACGGTTCCATCAACAAGCGTAATTTTCATCGATGTTGGAATGCCATCTGGGTATTTGTCGTCATATTCTTTGCCGCCATGTTCAAACGAAATAGTTTCCATAATTGCCCGTGACGTAGGGTGAAAAATTGCATCAACATCAAAGTCATAGGGCGTGAGCATAAGTCGCTTCCAAATCTCATCATTGTGTTGATTAAAAAAACCCTCGCCCTCTTGTTTTGCAACATCTTGCGCTTTGCGCAACATCGCAGAAACGATGTAAACCATGGAATGATCAGCAGATTGTCGCGTTTTTGGATCCCGTTTGGCTGGATCGCCAATAATTCCAAACGCGGGTTCATAAGCAGTAATGTGTATTGATTTAATTTTTTCAGGTTCTACAGCAATGCTTGGGTCTTGTTGAACAAGATTAAGCAACCCCTGCAGTGCCCCGGCGGACTGGTGTTCATACAAACCAATTTTAAAATGCATTCCCATAACAGCAAAACTGTCTCCACTGTGAGATAAAACTAAATCGAACGGCGAGTCGCCACCAGTAGATTCAAATTGCCTAAATGCCGCCTCTGGGTTTCTAAAAATGTCGCGAGGACCACGAAATCCCCTCATCGACCTTTGCATTGAAAGAATAGCCACCTCTGTACTAATTGCAGCAGAAGATCCTTTTGAATCAGAAAGTTGTTTACCTGCTCGGATGGCTCGCCACGGGATGTAGTGCGCGACACTCATTCCAATAGCCGATTCAATTTGCTCTGCGGTTGCGCCGCACATCGCACCATAAACAGCCACCGATGCAATTGCACCATGAACAACATGATCTATTTTGTATGTTTTTAGACTAAAAACCTCTGCAAGCCGCCCCCTAATTTCATCAAGCAGAATCATGCCACGAATCGCGGCAGCACCATCAAGATTCATAACTTGTGCAGCAGCAACTGGGACGGAATAAAAATCATTGTGCCCAAACTCGCCGGCGGTGTGACCTAGGTCTGGATTAAAACCAAAGTTTGTCCCATTTGAATCCCACTCCCGAACAGCAGCAGCGTTTGCCAAAATAGCCTTTTCTGGACGAACCCGAACACTTGATCCAAAAACAGTAGCACCATTTTCCATAACATATTCAAGTGCCTCGTCTTGTAACACAACAGGGGCATTTGTTTTTACAGAAAGCGCAGAAAGACCACAAAGCACCGCGTCGGTGAAAAACAAGGCGGTTCTATCAAGAACAGTTTTGGAGGGCTCACCAATTGATTTATTCATAAAATCAATTGCGAAAATTCCTATCCCGAGCGCTTGGTTAGAATTTTTTGGAAGAGTTACAAACGTTTCAGTAGCTGTTGTCATGTTATATGTTTCAAAAATAGATCAACCTGATCGGTCGACCCTAGAACCACGCTTGTTCGTTCGTGTAGTCCCGTTGGTTGAATATCAAGAATACGATTACCCTGTGCAACCGCCTTTCCCCCAGCCTGTTCAATAATCATCGCCATTGGGTTTGCCTCATACATAAGACGAAGTTTTCCATCCAACTTATCGCTTGTTGGTGGATAGAGAAAAACGCCACCTTTCAACAATGTTCTGTGTACATCCGCAACCATGGAGCCAATATATCTACTTGAGTAATCATTTTGGTGTGCCCAGTCTAAATACGCCCGAACCCCATCACTGAATTTAGCGGTATATGCTTCGTTGATCGAATACATATTGTTTCCGGTGGGTATTTGAAGGTTTGCTTCGACAAGAACAAACGAACCAATGGTTTGATCGAGCACAAACATATCTACACCATTTCCAGTGGTTAATACAAGCATGGTTGACGAGCCATATAAAACATAGCCAGCGGCAACCTGCCTGCTTCCTTCTTGAAGAATTGCTTCTTCTCGGGTTCCGCCATCGGGGAGATGAAGAACACTAAAAATAGTGCCAACGCCAACCGAAACATCAATATTTGACGACCCATCAAGCGGATCAAAAAGCACAGCATATTTTCCACCCTCAGCCCTCTTGCGAAGGAAAAAAGGTGTCTCATTTTCTTCACTTGCAAGAACTCCAACATTATCTCTATTTCCAAGACACCGCAAAATGAGTTCATTAGAAATCACATCAAGCTTGTGTTGCATTTCACCCTGCACGTTTTCAACACCAACCTCACCAACAACATCTTCAATTCTTGCACACCTAACCTTATTTCCAATTGCCTTGGTAGCAAGAGAAATAGCCGAAAGGATCCATGAAAACTCCCCAGTGGCGTTTTCATGCTTTTGCTCTTCTGCCAAAATATGACTCTGAAGGCTCGTTAAGTTGTCGCTTGTCCAATTGTGTTCCATAATGTTTCACATGACCTAGAGGTGTTTCGATAGAATATGTGCCCTCGTAGTGGGTTACAGGTAACACATTCTACCCAACTCAGAAAAAAAGGCACAAACACATGACCACCACAGATAAATCAAACCAACCCGTTATTCTCGCAGCCCGCCGCACCGTCGTTGGGCGTTTTTTAGGAGGTCTATCACGTGTTCCATCTCCAGAAATTGGTTCATGGGCAATTAAAGCGGCTGTTGAAGATTCTGGTGTAGATACATCTGAAATTGACGAGTGTGTCATGGGATGTGTACTTCAGGCAGGTGTTGGACAAAACCCATCTCGCCAAGCCGGCTTAAAGGCGGGGTTACCTACCACTCTTTCGGCAGTTACTGTGAATAAAGTTTGTGGTAGCGGCTTGCAATCTGTGATGCAAGCAGCGCAATCTATTAAGGCCGGGGACACCAGCGTTGTTGTAGCGGGCGGTATGGAAAACATGTCAAACTCACCACACCTTGCCCATGTACGAAATGGGATTAAGTTTGGCGAAGGAAAATTAATAGATCACATGCAACACGACGGCCTTACTTGCCCATTTGAAAACTGGGGAATGGGCTCTGCTGCCGAGTGGACTGCAGAAGAATTTAAAATTTCCAGAGAGGAACAAGATGCATATTCGGCACAGTCTCACCAACGAGCCGCGCATGCAATAAGTGAAGGTTGGTTTCACGATGAGCAAATCACGCTTGAAGCCAAGCAGGTAAAACAACGAGCTGACATCACACATGACGAAGGTGTGCGTGGAGACTCTACTGCAGAATCACTAGGAAAACTGCGGCCCGCGTTTGCAAAAGAAGGAACTGTGACAGCCGGCAATGCATCACAAATTTCTGATGGTGGTGCAGCGGTCGTGGTTGCCGCGTCTTGCACAAAAGGAGATGTTCTTGCACGCATTGTTGATTACAACACACAGGGTGTTGATCCAAAAGAAATTTTTACGGCTCCCGGCAAGGGGATAGCGGCGCTTTTAGAACGAAACAACCTCACTGTTTCAGACATTGATTTGTTTGAAATCAACGAAGCGTTTGCTGTGCAAGTGCTGCAAAATCTTGCCCACCTAGGGTTAGATCAAACAAATGTAAATGTTTGTGGCGGCGGAATAGCACTTGGTCATCCAATTGGAGGATCGGGTGCCAGAGTTCTTGTGACACTGATTCATCAAATGCGACGAGTTGACGCAAAGCGTGGTATTGTAAGTTTATGCCTTGGTGGCGGCAACGCGGTTTCAATGTTGATTGAGCGAGACTAAAAAACTACAAGTAGTTTTTTATAGACACAACAAATCTAAAGCGCCATTCATCTACACCGAAGTTTTACTGAGGTGATGTGTTTGGAACAGCGCAATTAACGTGACGAGCCAGTTGGTCTTGTTGCTTTTGAAGTATTTGAAGCGGGCCGCCTGACTTTTACAGAAGCTCGCGATGTAATTCGCGGTCGGTCCAACTGCGATCGTTTTGGTGTTACTGGTCGTTTCATCAGTGCACCTCCTTGTTACAGGCCAATATCTTCGGCCCACAAATCAGGTTTTTCCTTTTTGAGTCGTAGCATCAACGCAACACAACGAACATCATGAATCACCTGTATCTCAACACCATTCGAACATAAAAGTTCTTCTGCGCCAAGAAAATTCTCATTTTCTCCAATAATCACCCTTGGAATGCCAAAAAGAAGGGTTGTGCCAGTGCACATAACACAGGGACTGAGTGTAGAAACAAGGGTAAGTGATTTCCAATCTCTCCTTCTTCCAGCATTTCTAATACACACAACCTCCGCATGTGCCGTCGGATCACCACTTTGAACACGCATGTTGTGTCCTCGAGAGACAATCGTTCCAGCTTCATCAACAAGCGTCGAGCCAATTGGAATACCGCCCTCACCCCAAGATTTTTCTGCTTGATCAATCGCAGCATCAAGCCACGCTTGTTCAAAATTCATTCGGTATCAACAATGGCAGTGTGTTCAGGAGCAACATAGTTTGGTGCGGGCGCCTGTGCTACTGGAATTAACCAAATGCGTTCACGGTTAACCCGCCAAGGATTGGTAAACGATTTAGAAAGATACAATGTAGCCGTTTCATTTCCACCACCCGCACGAGGAAAAACAATATCTGCCTCTGCTTTTAATCCACGCACTCTCAATTCAGTGATGTGATAAGCTTGTTCACCAGCATTTTCAAGTGGTTTAGATTTGGCAACTCTCGAGGTCACAATGTCATAAGTTTCACTAGACATTCCTTTGGGAAGGTTGTATACAACATTTTCAATACCACCATAATGGTCGTGTGCGTATTCAATTGTAGTTACCAAAATGGTTGGAACGGGTTCGTATGACGAATTTGAAAAACTAACAGCCGTATCTATTTCAATTGGTGGATACGTAGCGACCGGTGAGCAAGACGAAAAAACAAGCGCGACAAAGCTAATAAGTAGATATTTCATGAGTGAAGTGTAACAAGTACAGTCTGTTAACACCAGCGGACAGGTAAATCGTGTCTCACGCCAACAAGATCAACAAGTTTTCCGGCCATAAAATCAACCAAATCATCAATTGTTTTTGGCTGCATATAAAAACCAGGTGATAAAGGGGCAATGATCGCCCCTGCGCGAGAAAGTTTTCCGAGATTTTCTACATCAATAGCGCTAATGGGAGATTCTCGGTGGGCAATGACAAGGGGTCTGTTTTCTTTTAAAGAAACAGAGGCGGCGCGTTGCACCAAAGTGTTTGTTAGCCCACCTGCAATGGCACCAACACTATTGCTTGAACACGGAACAATAATCATCCCGTCGTGCAAAAAACTTCCAGAGGCTATCGATGATCCAAAATCCTTATCATTGTGTATTACAAACAGTTCGTTGTTGACTCCAAAATGTTCAGCACACAGTGTTGTTATATTAGACTCTTCAAACAACAACCTGCGGCCCATAGATGAAATCGTAACATGCACCTCTACCCCATACTCAACAAGTAGTTGTATAACCCGCACGGCGTACGGCGCACCAGAAGCCCCGGTTACACCAACAACAATTTTTTTGGTACTCAAAGTTCCTCCTCCGAGCGAAGTGTGTGGGTAACCATGTTCTGTGGTGGTTCTCGTAAAAGAATCATTTCTCCCTCATCTAAACCGCTATTTATAACAGTAAACGATTCACTAAAATCCCCAATCTCTACAGCTCTTTGCTCAAAACCGCCGTCTTTCTGTACCCACACCCAAACAATTCCCCTTTTTCTATGGAGTGCATGAATGGGTACAAAAAGTTTATCCTCAACCATTCCAACCAATATTTCAGCAGAACACCTCATAGATGGTTTAAGCCCAACAGTGTTATTTTCTGACAATTTAATTTTAATAGTATAATCGCGCCTGTTTGGATCTCTCCATCCACCACCAGATGCAATCACACCAACAGAAACAACCTCACCCTTAAACACATTATCTGAAAAAGCATCACAAACGACAGTGGTTTGTTGTCCCTCCTCTATGAGTCCACTAAGGGCTTCGTTAACCTTTACGATAGCAACCATTTGTTCTGTGTTTGGAATAATCATGACCAATTCGTTTCGATGTAGTTTTTTTCCAACCTTTATTGGTTCCCCCTCTTCCCACCGCCCCTCACCCAAACTTGATGCGTATACCACCATTCCACTTGCTGGAGAAGATACAACACACATTTCTAATTGATCTTGAAGTTTTTTAAGTCCTTCTTGCTTATTATCCAATTGTTTTTGTGAGGTCAACACGCTTGCTTCAGCACTTTGTATTTCAACCCCAGACCGTTCGGTTGCTCGGTCTAATTCATCCTTTGATTGTCGTAGATCAGATTCTTTTAACTGTTTTTCTTGTCTATATGTGTAATTGTTATACACCTTTACATCTAAAAGCGCCTTTTTGAGTTGTGCGTCTGCGTTTAAAAGAGAAATTTCATCTCTATCAAGCTCGTCCTTGCTTAAAAACTCTTGTTCATACAGTTTTAACGACGATTCAAACTTTCCCGATAGCCTTGTAAAATCCTTCTGGGCTGTTTGAACAGCAAGGTCAAGGGATTGGCGTTTTGCAATTACCTCACCCATTTCCCACGACTGCAAAGCCAATTCCGCAAGATCTATAGACAATTGTTTAACAGCTAATTCAGAATCTCGTTTCTTTTTGTTAATAGCAAGGTTTGCGGTAGACCCCTCAAGATTATTTACACCTGTTGTTACAGAATTTTGCGCATCTCTGATTGCGTTTTGTATAGCTTCGTCATTGAGTCGAAGAAGGACATCTCCTTTTTCTACTTTTGCACCCTCGTCGACAACCTCAATAATTACCGCATTTGATTCAAGCGCATTGTGAACATTTACCTGCTCCAAAGCAGAGAGCTCACCAGATGTTAGCACTGTAATTTCAAAGCCCCCGCGCCCAACTTCATAAAGTGCTCCTGCACCAAGCGAACTCATCTTTGTGGTTCCGTTTTTCGGAACGACCCAAATAACAACAACAATCGCGGTGACACACGCCACTAATATTGCTGAAATAGAAACACCACGTCTCATGTGAATAGATTGTAATTGATTTTTGTTAATATTCATAAATCCCGCTCATTTGTACCTATTGGATACATATTCCCATTCTGTTGCACCCGCAGTTGCCCCGCCTGTAATAAAAAATCCACAATAGAAAGTTCAAGATCACGCCTTGCGCTGTCTCTGGCATCTTGAGCACTTTGTAATTCTGAAATAGCCCTTGTTTGATCAAGGACAGACACACGGTCTGGGTCAGCGTTAATAGAATTTAGACCAAGCTGTGCAATCTCAACATTTCTTTCTTGTAGATCAAGCGTGAATTGATAAACCTCAATGTTTCTAAGTGAAGAACGCACCTCAATAGCAATAGATTCTTTTGACGTTCGTAAAGACCGCTTTGCGCGTTCTAATAAAATTTGTTGTTGGCGCAGGTTAATCCTGTCTCTTTCTCTATCAAGCGGTACACCAAAGGTCACCCCAACCAAATAATCAACCTCTCGGCCATCAAAACCAGTGATGTCACTATCTTCTGAAGGAAGTGAAGCACTCGCAGTAATATCTAAATCCGAAAGCATTCCATTTTTCGCGTTTTGGACTCGGCGGTATGCATCACCCACCTGGTTCTCTTCTGTTTGAAGATCGAGGCGGTATTGCAAAGCTTGTGAAACAGCCGTTTTCATTTCAACCTCAAGTGGACGAAGTCCAAGCGTGGCCGGTTCAATACGAACCAGCTTCTCAATTGGCCAACCAATTTTCACCTTAAATCGATCAATGGCCAAACGATATCGTTCCCACGACTGGCTTAGTCTTGCAACTGATGCAAGGGCCTGGTTTTCCGCATCCGCAGAATCATATAGTCGAGTTCTTCCAGATTCATACAAAGCTTTTTGTCGACCGGCAAGTTGTCGCAGTGACTCGACGCCCCGTTGTGCATTTGCAAGAGACTGTCTTTGGACAACCAAATTTAAATAATCACCAGCAATGGAGCGAAAAAAAGTTCTTCGGAATCGTTCAAAAGTACGCGCGCCGTATATAAGGTTTCGTTTTGACTGAATAAGAGTTTCTCTCGCAACAGTTCCTGAACCACGAAGTAGTGGTAAATCTAACGCCAATCCAACCGTGGTTCCCTTGGTGTTACTAGACGTCGCAGTGTGTACAGCATCAGCAAAATTCGTAAGCGCTGTTGCAGAAACAGAACCACCATATGGAAGCCGGTGAGTAATTTCAAAATCATGCACAACACTAAGTGACGTCTCATAAAAACCATCGGTTGAGTCCGCGTCTGTTGTAACACTTACGCTTTCAAAAAACCTTGGTCCCCAAAGATGTAACTCGTTCAATAAAGAAAGTGTCGTACTAAGATAATCATATTCAGCAAATCTATACTCTTGCGAATGCCCCGTTGCCCACAGAAGTGATTCCTCAAGGGATAAAAGTGTTCCATTTTCTTCAAGTTCTTTCGCGGCAGCATCGAGTTTTTTACCAATCGCACTACTGTTTAATTCTAAAGACGGAACCAACGTAAGGTCATCAATACCCGGATTCTTCGTTGGTGGTAGCGGGTTTTCTGGAGAAGACGAAGGTAATTCAGACCAATGTATGGTGTTTGGTAGTATCGAACCATCCCCAAGGGATTCATTGGCTTCTGCCATCAACACCTCAACCCGGTTATCGATGACCTGAAAACCTGAATCACAAGCCTGAAGAACAAGAAAAGATAAAGCCAATAATCGCCACATATGGGTGATGATACTTGATGTCAGCGCCCCCCTCACCTTGTAGAATTGTTTTATTCTCATGCCAACACAATCAACAACCCATCCAAACGTGTGGATTTTTGAGCATCCCGTTATTCAGGACAAACTAACCCGAATAAGAGATTGCGAAACTGACCACGCAACCTTTAGGTCACTGCTCAATGAAATTGCCGGGCTCATGTTTTTCCAACTTTCCAGACAGTTTAAAAGTGTTCATTCAGAGGTTGATACGCCAATTGAAACAACAGTTGGATCAAGGCTTGCAGACCCAATTACACTTGTCCCCATTCTTCGAGCAGGTGTTGGTATGACCGACGGAATTCTTGGAATGATTCCAGAGGCAAGGGTTGGCCATATTGGGTTATACAGAGACGAAGAAACAAAAAAACCAATCCCATATTACTGCAAGCTTCCAAGCGATATAGCAAACGGACCAGTGTTACTTATTGATCCAATGCTCGCAACGGGTGGCTCGGCTTCATATGCCGCAAAAGTGTTGCAAGATCACGGGTGTGAAGATGTTCAAATGGTATGCCTTGTTGCTTCTCCCGAGGGGGTGAGAAGAATGGAAAAAGATCACCCAAAACTTAAAATTTCAACCGCTTCAATAGACAGGTGTTTGAACGAGAATGGGTACATAGTTCCAGGCTTAGGCGACGCTGGCGATCGCATTTTTGGAACAGTTTAATCATGCCAGAAAAAAAGAACAGATTATTTGAAAGACAAGGTGGTTATTCAACACCAACAGGCGCAATTGCCTCACAGCGACACGACCTTGAACTTTCAAACATAAAATTATTAGGCGACGAATCACCAAGGTTTGTTCCAACATCAACAAAGTTGATTAAACCAAATTTTACAGACACAAACCCAGAAACATCATTATTTATTGGCGATTGCAGAGAGGTGTTGCCAAAAATACCAGAGCAAAACAGCGTAGATCTTATATTTGCAGACCCACCTTTTAATTGGGATGTTCCATACGATGGTTGGAAAGACGGAATGCCAAGGGAAGAGTACGAAAGGTTTACATTTGATTGGCTTGATGGGTGTATTGATTTGTTGTCCCCAACAGGTGCTTTGTGGGTAAACATTCCAGATGACACCGTTGCCGAGGTTGTGATGCACTTAAAACGCCGCGGTTTAACCATGATTAACTGGTGTGTGTGGCATTTTAGGTTTGGTCAATGTAGGAGCGGGTCTTTTATTATGAGCAAGGTGCACGCTTTGTATTTTGTAAAAGACCCAGACAACCGTACTTGGAACAGTGACGCAATCCTTGAGCAAAGTGATCGAGCAAGCATTTACAAAGACCAGCGCACACTCAATAAAGAAAATAACAAAGGGATGCGAGTACCAATGGATGTTTGGTATGGAAAATATTGGGGACGCATTCAGGGGAATAACAAAGAACGAAGGCACGGTCATCATAATCAAATACCAGAGGTTTATTTAGAAAGAGTTGTTCTTGCGTGTTCTAACAAGGGAGACCTTGTACTTGACCCGTTTGCCGGCAGTGGAACGACGAGCACTGTTGCTAGAACTCATGATCGAAGATCTATTTGTGTTGAATATTCTGAACACAACGCAAAAAGCGCTTGGAACAGAATTACAAACATTGGAATGGTAAGAAAAAATTGTTCTGTTGGACAAAGTTCAGCTATTTTTCAAGGTAGAAAATCTACATGACACAAATTCCAACAATCAATATGTCTGACCCAACGGCGGTGAGTGAATTGTTGGTTCAAGCTGCTTTGGTTATGGAAACCGCCCAGGGACGAATAGGCTCTACACAACACATCCCCGCTACTGGAAAAATTCTTGTAACTGGAGATTTGCACGATAATCCATTTAACTACAGCAAAATAGTAAAACTTGCGAATCTAAACAAAAGCGAAGACAACCACCTTGTGCTCCAAGAATTGATTCATGGCGATAAACTTATTGGCGGTGTTGACATGAGTTTCAGAATGCTTGTGCGAATCGCCTCTCTTGTAGTTGCATACCCAAAACAAGTTCATCCAATCATCGCAAATCACGAACTGTCTCAGTTGACACGCCGCGGTATTACAAAAGGCAAAGGTAATATCGTAGAAATGTTTATTGATGGGGTCGAGTGGGTGTTCGGCACAGAATCTGAAAGAGTGTTGAGTGCAATTGACTCATTCTTCCTAGCAATGCCACTGTCTATAAAATCAGCGAATGGTTTAATGTGTTGTCACAGTTTGCCAAACGCCCCCCTTATGCATGTGTTTGATAAAAATATAGTGAACAGACCAATGACGGATGCCGACAGAAACAATGTTGACGGGTCCGCAACCCTGATGGTGTGGGGAAGAGTGCATACACAGACACAAGTAAACATGTTGGCAAAAGAGTGGGATGTAAAATTGTTTTGTTTAGGACACGCGTTTGTGCCAGACGGGATAGAGATATTAATGCCAAATGTCCTTTTGTTGAACAGTGATCATGAACAAGGCGCGGTTTTACCAATTGATCTAAGCGATATCCCCACCGCAGAAACAGCTATGTGGTCTGCAATTAAACTCGCGTCGCTTCCCCACGAACAAGATTATGTCTAATAAAGATTCGCTAATTATTTCTATTGAGCTTTCACAGCGAAACGGAACGGTTGCCGCAACAATGGGAGAAGAAGACATTGTTGAAATACCAGCAATACAAGGGAATCGCGAAAAAGACGCGGTTATGCCATCTCTGCACCAAGCAGTGTCACGTGTTGGTGGAAACCAAAACAATATAAAAACAATATATATTTCAATTGGCCCAGGAAGCTTTACTGGGCTTCGGGTTGCTGTTGCTACAGCAAAGACAATCTCATTTGTTACAGGTGCGAGTATTGTTCCCGTTGAAACAGCCCTAGGCGTGGTGCGAGCAGATGTGAACGCCCCCGAAAAATCAATCGTTGTTTCTGCTGTCAAAAAAGAAACTTGCTGGTTGTCGGTTGTTACAAAAGAGCCAAAATGGATTTGCGAGGGGCGACTCGTCAACACCGCAGAGTTGCCTACATATATAGAGCGAGCCACCGTTTTGTATGGCGATTCATTTTTACCCAACAATATTTCAGATATTTGCGATGAAATGGATGTGCCCATTAAAGAATCGTGTTCAACGGCAACATCTATTTTGGAGGTTGGCCAAACACTGGGTGACCACCCCCGTGTTTCAGCAGCTAGACTCCTGCCACTCTATCCACGCGAACCAGAAGCTGTTCGCAAGTGGAAAGAGTCAAGACACCAATAAAAACCAACTTTTGAACCCAACAGGTGTACCAAGCACGCTTTTTTGGTCCAAAAAACGTACCCGGTACATAATTAGTGCTGAAAAGTTCGTTTTTGGTTATCTATTTTTACAAATTGGAGCCAAATTGGGAAGTTGGGTGAAGTGGGCTATCCACGTTGACGAAGAAGCACTCAGAAGGGAACTTTAATGGAACCTTTTGAAAGGCAACACATGACAGATACTCAAGACAGAGCAGAACTCAAAAATAAACAAGTTTTTACTACCGGCGAAGCTGCAAAAATTTGTAAAGTTTCACAACAAACAATCATTCGGTGTTTTGATAGTGGACGCCTACATGGCTTTAAAGTGCCCGGCTCCCGATTTCGCAGAATTCCTCGGTCTGAGTTGATTCGTTTTATGCAACAAAATGATATGGACATGACCCAACTAGAATCAGGACCAATCAGAGTTCTTGTTGTTGGTGTTTCGGCACATCAAAGCGATCCAGTTATTAAAGAATTTGCACAGGATCGAAAAGTTGAGATTACTCACGCTGACGATGCTTGGTCTGCAGGATATATCACACACGCATTCAAACCAAATCTAATTTTACTAAACCCCACCTCTTCTGGTGTTGATAAGGGTTCAATTCAACAGACTATTAACGATAACCCAGAATTATCAAATACAAATATAGTCACGGTAGTGCCATCACAGCACAATTCTGGAACCTCTTTCGGAAACACAAATAACACAGATGCAATTAAACAGGCCGTGCAACAACTCATGAGCGCATGATGGAAGGCGTACAAGCAATGAAAAATTATAAACAACCACAAAACCAAATTCTTCTTATCGGTGAAGCAAACGAGCAAACAACTGCGATTCGCGCATCAGTTGAAGTTGCTGGGTATCACGTTGTACACGCCGGAACAATGAAGGCGGCAGAAGTTGCACTTGAACAAGCCGATTTTGGGCTTATAGTTGTTGATTGTGATACAAACAATGCCATGGCTGAAGCTATTTCAGAGTTCACGCAACTTCTTTCACCAAAAACACCAACGGTTGGGTTTACAACCTCTCGCTCTCAAACACTTGTCATGAAGATGGTGCGGAGCGGCGCCGCCGATGTTTTTTGTTTGCCACGCGATCTTGGAGTTGTAAAAGAACGAATTCAAGCAGTAATGTCACAAAATATTGTGGACAAACAAGAGACAGATAAAAACAATGAAATACAACGTCTTTACAAAGAGGTGCACCAAGCACATGAAGAGGCTGTTGAAGAAATAGAATCCCTAAGCCACACTCTTGCAAATGGACAATGTGAACAAGATCAACAAATGCGAATTGTTGCAATGGCAGCAGAATTCCGAACACTCGTTAGCCAAGAGTTAGAAGTTGAATCAATGCTTCGGACATCACTTGAATATTTGTTACACCGACTTGGGCCAACAAACGCAGCGGTGTATATTCGAGAAGGCGATGTTGGTTGGGGCGTCGGTGCATACATTAATTATGACCGCCAGGGCGAAAATTACTCTGAGTTTTTACAAACCCTTGGCGAGCAAGCGTGTTCGGTTGTTTCACAAGAAAAAACCTTACGCGTGTTTACAGACGGAACCTCGTTTACAAGCTGGATTGACACAGACGAACTTAACTTTGAAGGCAATGAAGTTTTATCTGTAGGGTGCTTTAACGGCGACCGGTGTATGGCTGTTATTGTATTTTTCCGAAGCGATTTAAAACGATTTAGCGATGAATCTTTGAAAATAGTGGAAACAATATCCCCACTCTTTGGTGCCCAACTCGGATCAATTCTTAAGATACACCGCCGAGCAGAAACAACATGGCCATCAGAATCTTTGGACACCGAAGATGACGATTGGTCATTTGGAAACGCTGCGTAATAGATCAGGGCTAATTTTTCGAGATCACCCTGATATTATTCTTGCCAACAACTCCACCAAGTTGTTCAAGTAATTTTGGTTCTACAACCACCCTACGCTGACTTCTAATTGTTGCAACATGTTTACCCGTATGTACATATACAACCACCTCAGCAGGTGTGGCACCGGCGGCCACGCGGGAGGCACCAGCTTGCTTAAGTAGCCCAGAAGCCATTTCCATTCTAGACCTTGTGTCACCCCCATCAACACCATTTGTAAAGGTTAACTCTAACCTTCTTGCCAAATGTAAAGATGCGTCTTGAACAGGAATCACTCTATTAATGAGCAATTGCAGATCACCCCTGGATCTGTCTACTTTTCCCACCACAATAACCGTTTCGTCTTGTTGTAATAATTCTGCATACCGTTGATAGGCGTCAGAAAAAATAACACCATCAATAGTTCCCCCCCGATCTTGTAAAGAAATAATTGCCATTTTTTTCCCCGCACTTCTACCGTTTCTAACAACCGTAAGACGCACCGACGACAGTATTCCACCAACGGTCGCTTCGCTGCCATCAGATTTATCTTTGAGTGTCGTTGTCGTGTTGCTGCACCACAACCGAAGGGAATCTTCATGTTGTTCGAGTGGGTGTCCCGAAACATGAATGCCTAACACGTCCTTCTCGTAACCAAGAGATTCATTCTGGGTCCACGGTGTAGTTTTTGGTAATTTCCACTCCGGCACAGGCGCCACAGAATTGTTTGTACTGTTCCCGCCAAATAAACCACCCTGCCCACTTTCACGATCACGAGCGGCACTCGCCCCAGCAGAAATTGCTTGATCTAAACCAGCAATGATTGCCGATCGACTTTTCACACCATGGATAGTGTCAAAGGCGCCGCCTTTAACAAGTGCTTCAATTGTTCCCCTGTTAACAAGTTTTCCACTAATTCGAGAGCAAAAATCATACACAGAAGCAAAGGCACCACTCTCGGATCGTTCCTTCACAATAGCAGCAACAGCAGCGCTTCCAGAACCCTTTACCGCCTCCAAACCAAACCGAATATGTCCACCACAGTTGGTTTTTTCTTCACCATCTTCAAAAACAACAGAAAACAATGCATCAGATTGATTAATATCTGGCGGACCAACACTAAAACCTATATGCGCCACTTCGTTTGTATGATCGGGGAATCTTGTTTTACCACAATCAGTAATGTACGGAGCCCAATCTTCAGTTTTTTTGGCCCCACTTTCATACGTAAGCACAGCGGCCATATATTGAACGGGAAAATATGTTTTTAGATAAGCGGTTTGAAACGCAATAATTGAATATCCAGTTGAGTGGCTTTTGTTAAAACCATATCCCGCAAACTTAAGAATTAAATCAAACAAGTTGTTTGCCTTGTTTTTATCCATTCCCTTTTCTACAGCGCCGTCAATAAATTTGGGCCGGTTTGCATTAATAACCTTTACCTTTTTTTTGCCAATCGCCTTAATTAATGTATATGCGTCACGGAGAGGTATATCACCAAGCCCGTGCACAATTTGCATTACTTGCTCTTGATACACCATGATTCCATACGTCTCTTCAGTAAAATGGTCAATGATTTTATGCACTTTTGGCACTTGTTCTTGACCATTCTTTCGGCTACAGAACTCTGGAATAAGGTCCATGGGACCAGGCCTAAAGAGTGCATTTGCAGCAATAAGATCTTCTAGGCGGTTAGGTTTCATTTCTCGAAGCAAACGTCGCATTCCACCAGATTCAAACTGGAAAATTCCAGCAGTGTCACCACGAGTGAAAAGATCAACTACTTTTGAATCAATTAAATTAATTCGTTCTAGGTCAAGCGGGTGAGCCCCATCGTTTATTTTTCGTCCTACCGCATTCCATATATTTTTTTCATCAAGTGTCGTTAATACAAGTTGCCTACACAGCTCAATTGTAGACAGGGTTCGAAGTCCTAAAAAGTCCATTTTCAACAAACCAATTTGTTCACAAGTCGGACCATCCCACTGTGTCACAGTTTCGGCGGTTCCTGTTGCTCTACAGAGCGGAACAATATTGTCGAGCGGTTCTGTAGCAATGACAACACCAGCTGCGTGCACACCAATATGTCTCGCATGATGTTCAAGATCTCTTGCAGTATCAATTATTGTTTTTGTTTGGTCCGACTCGTCATAGGCTTCCTTAAAATCTTGATTTTGATCTAGGGCGCCATCGATAGTGATATTAAGTTCTTCGGGTACAAGGTTTGCTAACCGTTGCCCCTCACCAGGAGACAGACCGTGCACCCTAGAAACATCTTTAATTGCTGCACGTGCTTTGAGCCTACCAAAAGTAACAATTTGTGCGACATACCCGTATTTTTCACGTACGTATTCAAGAACATCGCTTCGGCCATTTTGGCAAATATCAACATCAATGTCTGGGTATTCGGATCGGTCTGGATCTGTAAACCGCTCAAACAACAACCCATATTTTACAGGGCACGCGTTTGATAAACCAAGCACAAAACCAACCATCGTTCCAACACCAGAGCCACGAGCGTTTGCAGGGATACCCCGTTGTCTTGCCCAATCTACAAAGTCCCAAACAATGAGAAAGTATGCGCTAATGTTTTTATCACTTAGAATTTTAAGTTCTCGTTCAAGCCGTGCACGAATTTCTTCTGTTACCCCGTCGTTTCCATATCTCCAAACAAGACCACCTTCGCAAAGACAACGAAGCGCGTTATCACAATCAACCTTGAGGTCTTCTTCAGAAACACTTTCCCCGGCACTTGAATCAAAAGGATGAAGTTCAAATTTACGGCAATGTTCCTTGAACCACTCTGTAACATCACCACCCCTAAACGGTTCAACGGTGTTTGGACCAGTAACCCTTACAACCGGCGCATGGCTTTGCGTGTCATCTAATTCAACGTTGCATCTTTGGGCAATACGAACAGTGTTTTCGACAGATTCGGGAACATCTTCAAAGAGTTCACACATCTGTGCCGGAGATTTAACATAAAGATCCCGTGGATATGTAATTCGGTCTGGATCACTCTTTGTTTTTTGCATCGAAATACAACAAAGAGTGTCATGTGAATCCCAATCCTTCTCGGTTAAATAATGTGCATCGTTGTCGCAAACTAGTGGAATATCAAGTTCGTTTGCAAGTTTGATCAAATGAGGATTGATAGCAAGTTGTTCTTGAACACTGTGCCTTTGTAATTCAATATAAAACCTCGGTTCACCATCCTTGTTTGGAGCAAAAACCTTCTTGTGCCACGCCGCCTCTTTAACAGCCGCTTGCCAGTGCTCATCATTTCCATTTTCGACAAATTTGCACAGGTAGTAAGCAATAGAAGAACCCAAGTGCCCATTGATCGCAATAATTCCTTTTCCAAACCTTTCAAGTGTGGAATGGTCCATTCGAGGTTTGTAATAAAAACCTTTTAAAAAAGCATCAGAACTTAATTTAACTAAATTATTCCAACCTAAAATATTCTCAGCTAACAAAACCAGGTGAAAGCCACCATCGCGAACACCAGTCGGTTTTCTATCTGTTCGATCTGCAGGAGCTACATACGCCTCAATCCCAAAAATTGGTTTTACACCATGTTTTTTTGCTTTATTAAAAAACTCAAACGCGCCGTGAAGATTACCGTGATCTGTAATTGCAACAGCGCCCATGCCAAACTCTTTGACTTTTTCAAGAAGCGGGTCAATTTTGTTTCCGCCATCTAACAAAGAATATTCACTATGTAAGTGAAGGTGGACAAAGTCGCCTAGTTGATCTTGCGAACACTTTTTTTGTGCATCCATGCTTCCGCCATCATAGCAACATGCCGGATTCAAATAGAGGTCAAAGTACTCCTTGGCGGTGTATCATTCAACACATGGATTTACGCCAGGTGCAATTCAACCAAAAATTAGGTTTTTCACCAAAAGGGATCGCCTTTGCAATTTTTGGAATGGTTCTTTTACTCCCCATTTTGCTTTTACTGCTGGTGGCCGGGTTGGTGGCTATTGTTGCCTACGCCATCCTTTTCATGGTTTCATTTGTGGGAGCCAAAATAAGCGGTTTATCCAAAACTGATTCTGAGGGTCGCAGAAACGTAAAAATTAGAAAAACAGATTCTGATAGGCAGTGATTATGCCCCAGTCTCTTCCTTGACCACGCTCCAATAAGCAGTTCTGAAATCTGCAGTCAACGCCCCAACTTTACCCCCCCCAATTTGTTGGAGGTTTGTGGTGGCATCTCCTCCATTTTGCACCGTTGCTGCAACGCCAACAACCGGAAGAACCCCCCAGCTAGAGTTTGTCAAAAACGCCTCGTCGGCAGACAAGAAATCATCGAGAGAAATTTGAGAAAGTTCAGTATCTAGT
>JABHZL010000076.1 GCA_018656645.1 Phycisphaerae bacterium | reverse complement strand
CTTTGAGCATCACTTCCAAACTCTGCAATAGGCTGCGTCACCAAACTATTTTGCACAGATACAAAAGTACGAATGCCAGTGTCACCGCGTTCAAGTTCCTGACAAATCAGTCCATATGCAACATTGTTCAACCCTGTACAATCAAAAACGCCCTCTTTGGCAAGGTCGGTGATAATTTCGCGTGGAAAAACACCGTCGTCAAATGACGAAGCGGCTATTGGGATGATTTTTTCGTTTACAAATGTAGCCATTCTTTGCTGTAACGCTCTTTCGTCATTTGAAAGAAGCGAAGAAACGTTGCAAAAATCTACAGGATTGGGGGTGTTTTGGCTCATTGAGAATTTTCCTACTTTGTATTATCTACCATTGTATGACAGGATTGAACATATGAAACAAACAATGAAGGTGGGTAACACCGCAACTATCTCATTCCATGTAGATGAGGGTATGCAACCGGTTTTTGAAGGAAAAACCATCCACCCTGTCTGCTCAACATGGGATTTGGCTCATCAGTTTGAACTTGCCTCGAGACATGTACTTGTTCCTCACCTTGAACCGAATGAAGAAGGCATCGGTTCAAGGGTCTCAATCGATCACAAAAGACCCGCGACCCTTGGTAGCGCTGTAGAAGTCACCGCCACTGTCACCAAAACTACTCAAAGCGAAGTCGTCTGCTCAATTGAGGCAACTATTGGCGGTCGAATTGTAGCCACAGGCGAGCAAATCCAGCGCGTTTTTTCAAAAGAAAGAATTGCTCAAATCATCACAAACGCAGATATTTGATCCACGATACGATAGTGCGATGTCTGAGCAACATTTACTCCACGAAGTTGACTGCAACATCGCAATCATTCGCATCAACAAACCAAAGGTGCTCAATGCTCTGAGCCTTCCTCTGATGGCTGACCTAGCCACACTTTTGGAACAATACGATGCAGATGACTCTATCAATGTGATTCTTCTTTCTGGTAATGAACGCGCGTGGGCAGCGGGTGCTGACATCGGAGATATGGCAACAGCATCCTCTGATGAGATGCGAAGACGAAATCAATTTGCTATTTGGGAACAAATCAAAGCAATCAAAAAACCGATCGTCGCTGCGGTCAGTGGATTCGCACTTGGTGGCGGTTGCGAGCTCATGATGCACTGTGACATCATCATCGCTTCTGAAAACGCACTCTTTGGTCAACCAGAAATCAACCTTGGCATTATTCCCGGCGCTGGTGGGACGCAGCGATTTACTCGAGCAGTTGGAAAAGCAACTGCGATGGATGTTGTCCTTAGTGGCCGCTTTCTTTCTGCAAAAGAAGCGCTTTCATACGGACTCGTGAGTCGCGTGGTTCCAAAAGAACATTGGTTTGAAGAAGCACTGTCCGTTGCAAAGCAAGTTGCAACAAAAGGGCCAATTGCCTTGCGAGCAGCAAAAGCTTCGGTGCTAAATGCTCAAGAAATGCCACTTTCTAAGGCTCTATCAGAAGAACGTGCACTTTTTTATGACCTATTTGATACGAATGATCAAACCGAAGGCATGAATGCCTTTTCTGAAAAACGCAAACCAAACTTTACTGGAACATAAGACAATGACAAGTGCAACTACTTTCGAAACAATCAGCATTAGTAGTATAGATGGAGTTTGCACAATCACTATGCAACGCCCAGATGTACTTAACGCATTTGACAACACACTAACAACTGAACTTGCTAAAGCCCTTAAGGATGCTTCGCGAAACGAAGAAGTCCGAGTTGTGATCATCACAGGAAATGGAAGAGCATTCAGTTCTGGGCAAGACCTCGCTGACCTTAAAGCAAAATATGTTCCAGGATATGAACCACACCTTAGTGGAGATCTAAAAAAACGCTACGATCCAATCGTCAGAACAATCCATAACATGGAAAAACCCGTCATTGCTTCGGTAAATGGCGTTGCTGCTGGTGCTGGTTGCTCACTAGCCCTTGCTTGTGACATGCGAATCGCAAGCGAACACGCTTCATTCATCGAGGTGTTTATAAATGTCGGGTTGATACCAGATTCCGGAAGCACGTGGACACTTCCTAGGCTTATTGGTTTTGGAAGAGCGATGGAACTTTGCTGTACAGGGAGACCCGTGAAAGCAGAAGAAGCGCTCGCAATAGGTCTTGTCAATCAAGTTGTACCGGTTGAAGAGCTTGAAGATGCGACTCAGAAGTTGGCCACAAGACTTGCTTCGTTGCCTGCAAAAGCCATTTCCTTAACCAAACGACTATTAAATCAATCTTTTGAAAATGATTTTACGGAACAACTCAACCAGGAAGCCTTTGCACAAGAAACTGCGGGTCGAACAGATGATCATTTTGAAGGCGTTGTTGCATTTATCGAAAAGAGAAAGCCAAACTTTACGCACAAATGAATCCATTAGCCACTCCTTTGCGTATGATGTTTTAGATAATGAGTATAAAAGCACAAAATTCTATCGGTGTCATCGGGGCGGGAACGATGGGCGTTGGTATAGCACAAGCTGCTGCTGGTGCTGGCTGGCCCGTTATTCTCTTTGACATTGAGCAATCACTTGTTGATCAGGCAAAAGATAGTATTACAAAAAGATTTCAAAGACTTGTTGAGAAAAATAGAATCACAGAAAGCGAAGCAACTTCTTGCCAAGAACGAATCAATGCTACAACTTCAATGGAAGATTTGTCAAACTGCGATTTGATTGTAGAAGCAATTGTAGAAAATTATGACATCAAAGTGAAAGTGCTTAAACAAGTTGGTTCAATCGCACCAGATGCAGTTATTGCAACGAATACTTCGTCACTATCGATCACAGATCTTGGTGATGCATGTGGTTTTTCAGATCGAGTTGTTGGGATGCACTTTTTCAATCCAGCCCCAATTATGCCACTTGTTGAAATTATTCGAGGTAAAAATTCAAGAGAGTCATCTATACAGCGTGCTACATTACTGGCCGAAGCGTGGGGAAAAACTGTTGTGCACGTTTCTGACACTCCAGGTTTTATTGTTAATAGAGTCGCTAGACCTTACTATTTAGAATCGTGGCGAATCTTAGAAGATGGTCTAGCAGCAGTAGATTTTATTGATAAAACCATGCAGTCACTTGGCGAATTCAAGATGGGACCATTCATGTTGACCGATCTCATCGGTCAAGACATAAACGTAGCAACTACAAGGAGTGTGTGGGAACGTTTAGGAAATCCAACTCGCCTCGCTCCAAGTGCAAAACAAGAATCTCTTATTGATCATGGACATTTTGGTCGAAAATCTGGTTGTGGCGCTTATGCACACGATGACAAAGACAATATTGTCCCTGCCGTGTTTGTAGGATCAGAAGAATTAGAAATTTCAGAGCACCTTTCTGTTGCAATCAATGATTTCTGTCTAGGCGCTTGCTGCACGTCTGGATCTATGCTTGAAAAATACATATTTGCAAGAGTACTTGGCGGAATTATAAACGAAGCGTTGTGGACATCCAATGAAGGCGTTGCCACGACACATGACATTGATACAGCAATGAAATTGGGGACAAACTATCCTCTCGGACCAATAGAGTGGCTAGAAAAAATTGGCGTTGAAAAAGTGCAGTGCCTACTGTCAGCATTAAACGAGACTGTCGATGACAATCGATTTGCATCGCCCCCCTTTGGCACTATTTCGGCACAGTAACCATTCGATACAATATACATATGCATAGACGAGCAGCAATCGTATCAGCCATCCGTACGCCTATTGGGCGTTACGGAGGATCTCTTAGTTCAGTTCGCCCCGACGACCTTGCAGCAATCGCAATTAAAGCAGCAGTTGCTAAATCAGGAGTTGACCCTAGCACAATTGATGATGTGTACATGGGCGCAGCAAACCAAGCAGGCGAAGACAACCGAAACGTTGCAAGAATGGCCGCCCTACTAGCAGGGCTTCCTCAATCTGTCGCTGGATCAACAGTCAATCGACTTTGCGCTTCAGGTTTAGAAGCAATCAACGTAGCTGCAAGAATGATCGAAGGAAATTGTGGTGATGTCATTGTCGCCGGTGGCGTAGAATCTATGAGCCGAGCGCCTTTTGTCATGGCAAAAGGTCAAACTGCTTTTGATCGACGATTTCAAATGCATGACACAACAATTGGTTGGCGCTTTACCAACCCAAAACTTTCCGAAATATATCACCCTTACTCTATGGGCGAAACTGCTGAGAATGTAGCAAACCAATGGAATATTTCTCGTGAGGACCAAGACACCTTCGCTTGGAACAGCCAACAAAAATGGAAGGTGGCAAAAGATGCTGGTAAGTGGGAAGATGAAATTATTCCGATCACAATACCGCAACGTAAAGGTGATGCAATCATAGTTGATACAGACGAACATCCAAGACCTGAGGTTGCACTTGAAAAACTCGCTACCCTTCGCCCAGCATTTTCAAAAGAAAAAGGCGCATCCGTTACGCCCGGAAACAGCAGCGGTGTAAATGACGGCGCAGCAGCGATGGTTTTGATTGAAGAAACTCTTGCGAAAAAACTCGGTTTACATATTATGGGGTACGTTGGTCCATGTGCTGCTAGTGGAGTTGATCCTGCGATTATGGGAACAGGACCAATTCATGCAACTGAAAAAGTATTGAAACGCGCTGGGCTTACAATCAACGACGTTGATCTAGTTGAACTCAATGAAGCGTTCGCCGCCCAATCACTTGCGTGTATCCAAGAAATGGGGGTAGACCCCGCAATTGTGAATGTCAATGGAGGAGCAATAGCTATGGGTCATCCACTAGGGTGTAGCGGTGCAAGAATCGCTGTCACCCTCATACATGAATTAAATAGGATGAAATTGAGTCGTGGAATTGCTACACTCTGTGTAGGTGTTGGTCAAGGTTTAGCCACGCTCTTTGAAGGAGAAGTGACATGAGTGCAAGTGCAAATGTAGAAGTCAATGCGAAAGATTGCGCAGCAGAAGATCCAGTAAAACTTGCTGCCTTCGAAAAACATATTGCGGAAGGTGGACTGATTGAACCAAACGATTGGATGCCTCAAGCATACAAGTCCCTAATGTTACGCATGGCTGAACACCACGCCAACAGCGAAATTGTTGGTGCTTTGCCAGAAGGCGAGTGGATCACGCGTGCTCCTAGCTTGCTTCGCAAACTTGCACTTACTGCAAAAGTACAAGACGAAGTTGGCCACGGCCAAATGTTGTACGAGGTTGCCCAAGATTTAGGTAAATCACGAAACGCGATGCTTCGCGATTTAGTGACTGGAGTTACAAAATACCACAATTGTTTTAATTATCCCTGCCCTACGTGGGGAGACATCTGCATGATTGCGTGGCTTATTGACGGCGCAGCAATTCTTAATCAAGGCACACTAGCCCATGGTTCTTTTGGGCCATACATTCGTACAATGCGTCGGATCAACATGGAGGAAGCATTTCACTTCAAACATGGTGAAGACATGGTTCTTACGTTGATGAGCGGTACAGATCAACAAAAGAAAATGGCACAAGATGCTTTTGATCGTTGGTGGGATCCTTCGCTTGCCTTCTTTGGACCTAACGATCGCCCAGATGAACGAGAGCGACCAGCAATGAAATGGCGAATGAAAACTGCAACCAACGATGAACTTCGTCAAAAGTTTGTCAACCGGTTTGCGCCTGCTGCTATGTCAACTGGACTTGTGATTAACGTGTGCAAAAAAGATGCTGAAGGCAACGTGCTTTCAGCAACACCGGATCCCCTCTTAAAACTAAATGAAGAAACTGGTGATTGGGATTTCACGCAACCAGACTGGGATGAGTTTTTTCGTGTTATTCGAGGAAATGGTCCTTGTAATAAAGAACGCTTGGCATTACGAAGATTCTCATATGAACAAGGCGAGTGGGTTCGACATGCAATTTTACACGGTGCAACGAATGCAACTTGCAACAACTAAGGTGCAACATGTTATCTAAAGCAAGATCAAATTTACCTGTTTCGACAGGTGACCTCACAACCACCGAAGTGGCTAGCTTTCCTATCTGGGAAGTCTTTACTCAAAAGAAACAAGGTGATGTTCATATACATGCTGGTTCTCTCAGTGCGCCCGACGCAGCCATGGCTCAGCTCTTTGCTAGGGAACACTACGGACAAGATCAACAGTGCATCAGCATTTGGGTAGGGCTACGTACTGTTTTTACCGCTGATGATGGTGCACAAGATACATACGTAGTATTTATACAATGGGTAGCAGGTGGTCGGCATG
>JABHZL010000014.1 GCA_018656645.1 Phycisphaerae bacterium | reverse complement strand
GTTGCCTTACTTGCAAAAGACCATCAACAAGCAATTCGTGCCGTTGAAGTTGTTGCGAACGAAATTGCTGATTTTATAGATTCGCTCGCAGAGCAAGTGCGAAAAGGAGGCAGGCTCATCTACCTCGGGTGTGGCACGTCCGGCAGGCTCGGTGTCCTAGATGCTGCTGAGTGCCCACCAACATTTCAAACTGATTCCAATCTAGTCATTGGACTAATTGCAGGTGGAGATCGTTCACTCAAAGTGTCATCTGAAGGAGAAGAGGACAAACCAGATGGTGCAAAATTTGCACTAACTGAATTGAACCTCACCAAACACGATACTGTTCTTGGCATTGCAGCAGGCGGCACAACGCCGTGGGTCGTTGGGGGAATTCAAATTGCAAAAGAGATGGGTGCAAACACTGCTTTTCTTACATGTTGTTCTGAAACCCCAACTTGCGATCACTTGATCACGCTCAATACAGGGCCCGAACCACTTACAGGTTCGACAAGAATGAAAGCGGCAACTGCCACGAAATTAACGCTAAACATCATCACGACAGCCCTGTTTACTCGTCTTGGAAAAGTACATGGAAATCTTATGGTGGATCTCCGTGCAAGCAACACGAAGTTACTCGACCGAGCAATTCGCATTCTCTGCCAAGCCTGCAATCTCGACCGCAAAGAAGCACACGCTCTCTTAGAACAAGCAAATGGAGCAGTAAAAGTTGCAATCGTGATGCACCGCAAACAAGTCAATCCGAAAACTGCAGAGCAACAACTCGATGCTGTAGGTGGGAACCTACGCTCGGCACTATAATTCTCCCCATGCCATTACTCGTCACAGGAACAATCGGAATTGACACTGTCCATACACCTACTGCTAAAGCGGAAGAAGTCTCGGGCGGATCTTGTGCGTACTTCGCTGCTGCCGCAGCGTTTCATCATACTCCTGTGCGAATCGTAGGTGCTGTCGGTGGCGATTGGCCAGAAAACCACGCTTCCCTGCTTGAATCAATCGATGGGCTCTGCCTTGATGGTCTAGAAAGACGAAGCGATTCAAAAACGTTCGCTTGGGGCGGACGATATTTCGACAACATGAATCAGCGAGAAACATTGTTTACCGAACTTGGTGTCCTTGAAGAAGCACCCCCGAAAGTTCCTGCTTCGTACGCTGACAGTAGGCTAATCTTCCTCGCAAACTCACACCCTGCTGTACAAATGGATTTACTACGTAAATTTCCAGATAGACAACTCGCCGTGGCTGACACCATGGATCTCTGGATCAACATCGCACGGGATGAATTACTTGCATTGTTCAAAGAAATTGATGGCGTTATTATCAATGATTCCGAAGCAGAACAACTTACAGAAATCAGCAATCCGATTTCAGCGGCTCGGGCCATCATTGCGATGGGTCCAAGTTTTGTGATTGTCAAAAAAGGTGAGCATGGAGCAGTCCTAGTCCATCAAGATGGCATTGCGGTTGTTCCAGCGTTTCCACTTGACCAAGATGGTGTCATCGATCCAACTGGTGCTGGCGACAGTTTTGCAGGAGGTTTCATGGGCTACATCGCTGCTTCAGGGCGACTTGATTTTGCTGCAATGCAAGCAGGGATGGCTTGGGGAACGGTAACTGCCTCCTTTACACTTGGATCCTTTGGGCTTGATGGACTCTGCTCCACAACCCGCGAAGATCTCGAAGCGCGCATGCTCGATTTCAGGCAAATCGCACATCTCGGATAACGACTTTAACTGCTTACTCCGTGGCAATAATGATTGACAGATTGCGAAATAACCGAGATAGTTGACAAGATTGTCCTCTATGCCACAGACTTTTCCAACCCCCGAAGAAATCAAAAAGCGTAGTCACCTACTCAGTAGACGACGTGCAATTATCTTGATTGCACTTTATGTCTTATTCATGGTACACCTGATTCACTGGTGGGTTTCTGGCAGAACGCTCGCCCCAGCTGAACTTAATGAAACGATGTTCACCATTGAGCAAGGAGTTGTCACCGTCGGCACAATTTTGCTTGGGCTGATTCTTGTGAGTGTTCTTATCTTTGGACGGTTCTTTTGTTCTTGGGGCTGTCATATTCTTGCACTTGAAGATCTTGCTAGTTGGATTCTAGGCAAGTTTGGAATTAGACCAAAACCAGTTCGTTCTAGATTACTTCCACTTGCTGCTCTTGCTGCACTGCTTTACATGTTTGTTTGGCCTACCGTTCTGCGCCTTTACGAAGGTCGTATTTGGCCAGGATTTCGCGTTCTTACTGATGAAGAAGGGTTTGGATCTTTTACTACGGAACAATTTACTCGTAACCTACCAGGCCCACTTATGACAACAGTAACTTTTATAGTTGTCGGTGGCGCAATTGTCTGGCTTATGGGCTCACGTGGTTTTTGCAGGTATGTATGTCCCTACGGTGCACTCTTTGCAGGAATTGATCGTTTTTCGCCAGCTGGTATTCAACTGACTGGTGATTGTGACGGTTGCGGAGAATGCACCTCAGCGTGTACTT
>JABHZL010000094.1 GCA_018656645.1 Phycisphaerae bacterium | reverse complement strand
GGCAGCAAAAGATCGAACGCACACTGATCCGGTTCATCGACATTTTGGTGTGCGACGAGTGTGCGTAGACCAGTTTACAAGATCGATTTGAATTACCGCACTCCCAGACAAGGGAGATTTTTCATGAATGAATTATCCAACGGAAATATAGAAGAGGCTTTTCCAAAAATCAGAGCTGAATTTGAAAAACGAAAAAACATGACCGGCCTAGAAATCCTCAACAGTTATGAAGAGCAATGGGAGGCATACGGCACGATGAGTGACCGTCAAAAAATCTGGTTACAGAAACAACTTGATAAAAGTTGGTTGGCCATAGGCAAGAAGGCTGCCATTGCCAACGCTGTACATATAGATGATCTGAGGTCGAAAAATGTTCCTTTGCAAGTTGAAACTCCAGCGGAAGATGCCAACGATTTACTCGATGCCATCATAGTTCAAAAACTGGCGGGGCTGGGGAAGGTGATTGTCGATGAACAGCAGGTTATTGCATTGTCTGCGATGCTTGATGACATCAAACTGATTTTGAAGGATTTGTCACGTTGATGGTGTTGTGGTGATATTGCACTGATAGTTTCCGATCGACTTCACGATCATCGGCATTACCGTTGAAGCATTAGCAACGATGGAGAAAGCCAATGACAATCCTTTCGAAACTGAACCTCAGCGATATGTCCCGTTCAAAGATGATTGCTTCGCCAGAAGCACGACTGCGTCACAAGATGCTTGCTGCATTGGAAGAACAAATCACCGCAGCTAATGCTGACAAGAACGGTGAAACATATGTGAAACGTGCTTTACGCTCGGTCACAGATCAGGAAACTGGTGAGCAGGTAAAACGTGAGGTTCCTGTTCGTTTCAAACGCTGGTGGTGGACTGATGCCAGCAACGCCAAAACCTACATTCAACTTCGGTATGGCAACAAGCCATTGGAACTTGCGAAGGGCAAGCCAACGATTGAATTGAAAAATGCCGATGAACTTGTTTCTACATTGGAGCAAGTTTTCAAGGCTGTTGCCGAAGGTGAACTCGATACTACCTTGATGGCAGCCAAGATAGAGCGAGCAAAGCGTTTAAAGCCGACAATCACCAAATAAGACCCTGCGGCGGATCATCCAGATTGTGGAATTGTTCCGCCGCAATCATGACGAACTGATAGCCAAATTATTTCGACAGTTGTTCCTTGAAGTTCTCAACCATGTTGTCAGCGTAATAGTCTTCGATCATCTCAATGCTGGTGCCCATGTTTTGGGCGATGACAATCATGGGAAGAGTGTTCTTCTGGATTGTCATATTCGTATAGTAGTGACGAAGGGAATAGAGAGATCGTCTTCGTTCATCCGGTGTGTAGAGTAGTCCACATTCATTCAAAAACTTTGTGAACATTGGTGAGAAGCCTTTCATAGGCTCACCAATCTGGGACGAAAAAATGTAATCCTCGTCATCAGTGCGACGCGTCAGGTTTTTGATATTTGAGAGGGTGACCTTGAGTTCTTCACGGCCAATAACAATCCGCTGTTGTTTGGCATCACTGCGATTGTGAATTTTGCCATTGGTGACGATGACCTTGACGAAATCATCATCAACAAGAAATTTGTCCATGATACCTCGCATGGCCTGTTTAACTGGATCATTCATTACCGCTTCGTAATCGACTTTCCGTTTGTCCGTCGAGATATGCTTCCACTTTACGCCAAGGGCTTCTTCACCGGGCCTGATACCGGTTAAAGCAAGAAACTCAGTGTAACAGGACAGTAGTTGGCGACGATATTTGGCGTCGTCTCCTTTGGCGTCCTTAATCCAGTCAACAAACCGCCGTTTCATAATGTTGATTTCGTCGGCAGCGAATGGAGGTCGTGACTTTCTCGACACGCCTTTGCCTTTTGTCGTCAGCACAGGAAGATCTGATGTCTTGATGTATCTCTGTTCAACGGCTAAATGCAGAATGCCGCGCAGGACCACATTGTGTGTATTGATCATACTTTTGGAGATGTTGCCGCCGTGCAATTTGTCGCGTGCGGCCTCGAACTGTTTGATTGCCGTATGATCAACGGAACCGATCTTGCGATCTCCAAGGTGAGGAATAATCCACTTCCTTGTTGCCTGAATGTAGCCGGTAAAGGTTGATGCCTGCTTGCCTGCTCCAATTGATTGGAGAAGATTATCGATATATTTTTCTGCAAAAAACTTCAGT
>JABHZL010000035.1 GCA_018656645.1 Phycisphaerae bacterium | reverse complement strand
TCCCAATTTTCCTGACCCTTCTGGATCAAATCATCTATTTGTATGAGGAGAGATTCTTGGACACCGCGAGCAGCAATTCCTGGAGGATCAAGCCACTTCTGTAATTGATGTATTGTTTCCGTAAGTAATTTTGGAGACGGTTTAGGTTCACCGCCAAGTGCAAATTGTTCGAGCATTTCTTGATCTGACATCGTAAGGAAGCCATCTGCATCGAGAAAAGACAAAAGTTTGTCTCCACAATCGGAAACCTCTGGTTCTACCTCAGCAAAACTCCATTGGTCTGCTAATCCCTCAGCAAGACTTTTTCCTCTAGCTCGAATGCTTGCCATCGCATCCATCTTGCCGTCCCGATCACTCGTTGATTTGTAGGAAGAGGAAGGAGAACGATCACTCAATTCAGCACCTGTAGTTGCTTCAAATTCAGCTAGCCGTTCAAAATCTGTGTCGCCTGCAACTTCCTCCTCTTGAACTGGTTCTTCTTCTGGCTCTACAAGTTCAAGCGCTACATTAGATTCGAGTTCTTGTTCAATTCTCTCGAGTAAAGCAGGAAGTGACAGTTGAAGAATCTCCATTGACTGGATAATCCTTGGAGACAATTGCATTCTTTGCGAAGCGGAAAGATGTTGTTGGGTTTCAAAACGCATCTCTTTACTCTTGATGCATACCACGGCGGCCTTGAATTGCATCTGCAAGAACTTGTGAATTTGCATATTCGATTTGTGAACCACTCGGCAAACCGCGTGCTAATCGAGTCACTTTGACAGACCTCGCTTCAAGTTCTTGAGCGAGGTACAACGCAGTACTATCGCCCTCCAAGTTAGGATTTAAACCCAAAATGACTTCGTTGATCGTTGCGCCTTGAGCGTTTAATGATGAATTGTCTACTCTTTCTAGCAATTCAGAGATTGCAATATCCCCTACCTCTATACCTGCTAATGGTTCGATTCGCCCTGTCAGTACATGGTAGACGCCCTTAAACATGCCAGTTGCTTCAAGGCTAATCAAATCTTTTGGTTGTTCGACAACAAGTACAACCGAGGCGTCTCTTGTATGATCATCGCAAATCAAGCAAGGAGATACATCTGCAAGATTATTACAAATAGAGCAACAAGACACGTTATGCTTAACTTCTGCAATAGAATTGCTTAGCGCCATTGCTTCTTCTTCACTTGCTTTGATTAAATGAAACGCAATGCGTTCTGCACTGCGTTTCCCAATTCCGGGAAGTGAAGTCAAGGCATCGAGTAATTCTCGCACAGGCAAGGGCGTTGCTGCTGAATCTCGTAAAGACATAGCTAGTTACCACCAGACTCTGAAGAATTAGAATCTTTTTCTTCTTCAATACCACGAACTCGAAGTAAGGTGCCGTCAAAAAGTTCGGAAGCGGTTTTCACAATCTCGCTCGAAGCAACATCGGGATTGATAGCAGTATCATTCACAATAGACTGGACTGCATCACCTTCTATTTTTACAGTGCACGGTTTGCCTAACACCTGAACACACACCCGTTCGATCTCTGCGCGCCTTCCAAGGATGTACGTTGAAGATTCTCTTCCCTCTTCATTGATAGTGAGTGTCATCATGCCTTCTGACATCACTTTGCATTGTAAATATGCAGCTATTCGTTTAAGTCCTGGTGTTTGAGAAATCACAGCATGAATATCCGACCATTCGACTTTTTCAGGAATCGTCACTGTTGGCGTCGGCATTGCTGACTTTGGGGTGCGAATTACTTGGGGTGAATTACTTTTTTTTTTGGTTTGTACTGAGCGAGAACCACTCCCCTGCTTTAAGGCAGCGCCAGCTTGAGCAATTTCCTTGGACAAACACAAACGCGCAATCGTGGCATCAAACAAAGCACGTCCACTGCCACCACGTCGCACTTGTCTTGAAGCAGCATCACAAATCGCAATCATGTGCGTCAACGAACTTTCGTCAATCATTGCTCCTCTTTCTGCTGCTTCCTTCTTCGAGGTATCAGAAAGTTCGAGCAGTATGGAATCTTCACCACAAACTCTTGCAATTAAAGTATGGCGAAAACAAGAAGCAAGTTCTTCAAGTGCTCTATCCATGGCGACACCGCCGCTTAACAAAGATGCTGCACTTTCAAGTGCGCCTGATACATTCGACTCTACGACATGATCACAAATAGAAGTGACGGCTGTTTGTGAAGGCAACCCTAAAAGTTCTTCCATCTCATCACTGGCAATAGTCTTGGCCCCACCAGCTAATAGCCTGTCAAGAATGGAAAGGGCATCGCGCATTGACCCATTACCGAGACGAGAAACATGTGCGATCACTTCAGGATCTGCTTTGATGTCTTCCTGTTGCAAAATATTCGATAAGTGTTGCCCTATTTTTTGACTTGGAATTGTCCTAAAATCAAATCGTTGGCATCTCGATTGAATCGTAGCTGGAATTTTATGTGGCTCAGTTGTACATAAAATAAACTTTACATGAGAAGGAGGTTCTTCCATTGTCTTAAGCAACGCATTGAAAGCAGGTGTTGTGAGCATGTGGACTTCATCAATGATGTAAATTCGATATCTACATCGAGTAGGCGCTAAACCTGCTGCAGCTATAAGATCTCTCGCTTCTTGCACGCCTCTATTAGATGCACCATCAATTTCTATGACATCTAGATCGTCGCCTCTAAGGACGGCTTCGCCAATCGCTTCACACTCTTTCAATTCTGCTGAAGTATTCAATTCCCTTGCGAAAATTCTCGCCATCGAGGTTTTACCTACACCTCTAGTTCCGCTAAATAAATATGCGTGAGCGGTCCTATCAGCCTCAATTGCATTAGTGAGCGTTTTGGCAATTGGTTCTTGCCCAATAACATCGTCAAATGTTTTTGAACGGTATCTTCGGGCTAGTACTGTGTAACTCAATTCGGGACTCCAAATAATCGAATGGTGGGAAGGACGGCCGGTTACCCAAAGCTCGCATAACACCACTTATGGCTGC
>JABHZL010000015.1 GCA_018656645.1 Phycisphaerae bacterium | reverse complement strand
TCAGCAACTACAATGTCAATCAATCCATCATTGTTTAAATCACCTGATGCACCACCGCGAGGTTCGACTCCAATAAATGCAGACTCACCTTGTTCAAAGGTACCGTCTCCGTTGCTATATAAAGGTGTAATTTTTCCAGGGCTTTGGTGCGGGCTACCCTTTGCATCTACATCCCAGTGAAGCGTAATAATATCTTTCTTTCCATCTAGGTCAATGTCATCTATCCAAACATAAGCTGGAGTAAATATCTCAAACTGTTCTGAAATTGAAAAATTTCCTATTCCATCATTTTCTAATATCGTAATCGTATGCCCTAAGTAATCAGGGGTACACAAATCTACATCACCATCTCCATCAAAATCGTACCCATCAACATATCTAGGGTTTAGGCCTGAAGAAAAATCTAACCGATTTTCAAAAATGCCAGAGCCATTGTTGTACCAAATAGTAAGTGAATTATCCATCCGATTTGCAATGGCGTAATCGATATCACCATCACCATCAAGATCTGCCACAAAAGCACCGGTAGATTCTCCACCAGTTGGGTACACATCAATTTCTTGAAATCGAATGTCTCCCAACACTGTGCTTGACATCCCTACTGCGTACAGCAGATATACAACAATACTTCTCATCTGTTGAAAGTATGATTGATAGCACAAGAATGTCAAGAATTAACTAGTGTTTTCGCGAATTAAGAGCAATTACAGTCACAATCGCAGCTTTCAGAAAGTCCGGTAAATAGAGCAATCGTGCTACCCACTGGGTCTGTGAACACTGAGAATCTACCTATGCCTGGAATATCAGCTGGTTCAAAACATACAGTTGCCCCAAGTTCAACCGCTTTTGAGGTTGTAAGATCAACATCAGCAACACTCACATAACAGAGCCACGCTGGCGTACCTTCCCAGTGCATGTTCATCATGCCACCAGCCCAATCTTCACCATTCTTGAAAACAGAGTATGGTTCTTCACTTGTGTGACTCGCCTCAGAAGTCCATCCAAACAACGAGGTATAAAATGCATCAGCTGCATGCATATCAGTGGTTAGAAGTTCATTCCAGCAAAATGAACCGTGCCCCCAAGGGTTCATCCCATCACCACCTTTGAAAATATTAATATGTGCACCTGTTGGGTCAACGATCGCTGCGAAGCGTCCCTCTGTACCAACATCTTGTGGTCCACAACAGACTTCTCCCCCAAGGGCAGCAACTTTTTCTGCTGTTGCATCAACATCATCAACTGCAACGTAACATCCCCAATACGAGGGGACATCAGCAGGCCAATTCTCATCCATCTGCATCATGCCACCAATTGGATGCCCATCCTTCTTAAACAGGGTATAGGGCATTCCGCTGCAATCATCGACTTCAGACTCCCAACCAAATAAAGAACAGTAAAACTCCCCAGATGCTTCTGTATCTCGACTTGCTAATTCATTCCAACAAAAAGTTCCTGAAGAAATTGGGTTCATTGTTATTTCAGTTTGCATTGCCATAGGTACTTCTCCTTTTTATTGAGCCTAGATTAATTATACCCCTGCAAGGAACGCTCTAAGCGGATACCATCGTAAAGATGGCTACGCTCCACAATAAAGACCAAAAACGCGTTATTCGAGCCCCAAGGGGGACTCAACTGTCCTGCAAAACATGGCAAGCGGAAGCTGCCATGCGAATGCTCATGAACAACCTTGATCCTGAAGTTGCTGAACGACCCGAAGACCTCGTTGTCTACGGTGGTCGAGGAAAAGCTGCTCGAAATTGGGAATCATATGACGCAATAATCACTTCACTTCAATCACTAGAAGGTGACGAGACATTACTTGTGCAATCTGGCAAACCAGTTGGCATCGCACGAACAACCGTCGATGCTCCGCGTGTCATTATCGCAAACAGTAACCTTGTTCCACACTGGGCTACGCAAGAACATTTTGATGATCTTGAAGACCGAGGCCTCATGATGTACGGTCAAATGACTGCGGGGTCTTGGATCTACATTGGAACGCAAGGCATTTTGCAAGGCACGTATGAAACTTTTGCAGAGTGCGCAAGGCAACACTTTGGCGGGACACTTTCTGGAACACTCACAGTTACTGGAGGGTGCGGCGGAATGGGCGGCGCGCAACCTCTTGCTGTCACAATGAACGATGGTACTTGTTTGATTGCCGATGTTTGCATTGAACGTTTAGAAAAACGGGTCCATGATCGCTACCTTGATTTCATCGAACTTGATATCAATACAGCAATTGACAAAGCAGTGGCTGCAAAAAATAATACAGAAGCTATTTCAATTGGTTACTGTGGAAACATAGTTGATCTTCTATCACGTTTACAGGATCGAAACATTATTCCTGAAGTGCTAACAGATCAAACATCTGCACACGACCCTCTAGTTGGTTATTACCCCGATGGTATTTCACGCGAAGAAGCTGATGCACTCCGCACCAATAATCCAAAAGAGTATGTTGACAAAAGCATGACTTCAATGGCGAAGCACGTTAGATGCATGCTCTGGTTTATGAGTCAAGGTTCAAAAACATTTGATTACGGAAACAACATTCGTCAACGCGCCTTTGATACAGGTGTAACAAACGCATTTGATTTCAAGGGATTCGTTCCAGAATATATTCGACCTCAATTTTGCCGCGGGCGAGGTCCATTTCGATGGTGCGCCCTTTCCGGTGATCCGGAAGATATCCGAAAAACAGACGAGGTCATACTCGAACTTTTTCCAGAAGACGAATCACTTAAAAGGTGGATCACAATGGCGCAAGATCGCGTTGCGTTCCAAGGTCTTCCTTGCAGAATTTGTTGGCTTGGTTTGGGCGAGCGAGATAAAGCTGGCGTAGCATTCAACGAACTTGTTCGTAGCGGAAAAGTTTCCGCCCCAATTGTCATTGGTCGTGACCATCTTGATTGCGGGAGTGTTGCTAGTCCAAATCGTGAAACCGAAGGGATGCTTGATGGAACTGATGCGGTGAGTGATTGGCCACTTCTTAATTTTGCACTCAACATCGCAAGTGGTGCAAGCTGGGTCAGCTTTCATCATGGAGGCGGAGTTGGCATTGGATATGCACAACATGCAGGCCAAGTAATTGTTGCTGATGGCACCGATGCTGCAACAAAAAAATTACAAAGAGTCCTTACAAACGATCCGATGATGGGAATCTTTCGGCATGTCGATGCGGGGTATGATGAAGCTATGCAATGTGCAATTGAACAACACGTCAACATCCCTATGAGGAAAAAATCCCGTGAGTGACTTTATCATCGCCAACGCACGCATCATCACACTTGATGTGGGCGATCTCCCACGGCGAGGCGACGCGATGGAAAATCTTGGGGTTATAGAGAATGGTTATGTTCTTGTTATTGACGGCAAAATAAATCAAGTACAAAGTGGTTCTCCCGACGAAGCCGTCTTTGAGAAAAGTGATGAACTTGTCGTCATAGACGCAGAAGGTCGCGTCGTGATGCCAACATTTGTTGATTGTCACACGCATACTTGTTGGACCGGATCAAGACTCAATGAGTTTGAAGCCAGTTTGCGAGGCGTACCCTATCTTGACATCCTTGCTCAAGGTGGAGGCATTATGTCTACTGTCAAATCAGTCCGCGAAGCGACGCAAGAAGATTTAGTAACTAGCCTTGTTGGAAGAATCGCCCTTATGGCATCGCTTGGCACCACAGTTGTTGAAGTTAAAAGCGGGTACGGCCTCACTACCAATGATGAATTAAAAATGCTTCGTGCCATACACGACGCTTCACAAGAAGTACCACAACTTATAAGTGGAACTTTTCTTGGAGCTCACGCAATCGATCCAGAAATCGAAAACTTTACTGATCTTGTCATAGAAGAAACACTTCCAGCTGTTGCTGATGAATTTCCAAACATCACGTGTGATGCATATTGTGAAAATGGCGCATGGTCCCCCGAAGAGACGACAAAACTTTTCGAACGCGCGATAGATTTGGGATGCCCAATCCGTGTGCATGTAGATCAGTTCAATGCACTTGGAATGTTAACAAGAGCAATTGAACTTGGGGCTGTGAGCGTTGACCATTTAGAACATTCAACCGATAAAGAACTCGCCTTACTCGCAACAAGTAACACAATTGGCGTGCTGCTTCCCGCAAGTGGTTTTTGTTTAGGGGATGAATATGCTCGTGGAAGACACATGATCGATTCGGGCTGCGCAGTCGCAATTGCTTCTAACTTTAATCCAGGATCAGCGCCGATGCCATCAATGCCTTTTGCAATCGCACTTGCGTGCAGACGCCTTGGGCTCACACCTGCAGAGGCAATCACCGCCTCTACTGTGAACGCTGCATGCGTCCTTGGATTACAAAAGAAAGTAGGAAGAATCAAAGTTGGATTTCGAGGAGATATTCAATTACTCGATTGCGAAGATGAGAGAGAATTGGCGTGGCAAATTTGCGGCGGAGGCCCCCTGCTCGTATCGATCGATGGAGAAATAATCCATTTGCTTTCTGAGGGAGAGTCGGGAATGGAAGGAGAAGACGAATGATGAAAACGGTTCCACTTATTTCATCCAAAGATGCAAAAGAAGCCGCAGTTTCTGCAAAGCATGTTGTTGAAATTCATTACGCACTTACTGATTTTCTGTGCGCTGGTCTATCCCTTCCAGAAATTGACGCATTCGTCGGAACTAAACTTCGTGACCTTAAATGCAAGAGTGCGTTTCATAAATACAAAATTCCAGCACAACCACCATTTCCAAGCCAGTCTTGTATCTCGGTCAATGATTGTGTCGTACATGGAACACACATCATGCCTCAATCTCCACTTTCTGCAGGTGATCTTATATCCGTTGATATAGGCGTGAAACATAATGGCTGGATAGGTGATGCTGCATGGACTTGGGGCATCGAACACGTGAGTGAGGAAAATCAAAAACTCATGCAAGCAGGTCGAGAGTCTCTTGCTAGTGGTATCAAGGCGATGCAACCGGGCCGTCCAATGATGGACTTTGCGCGTGCAGTACAAGGTGTTGCAGAAAGTAAATATGGTTTTTATCTAACAAGAGGTCTTGGTGGACACGGCTACGGCAAAACTCTTCACTCGCCACCATTTGTTTCGAATGTTGTGCCAACACATCCTTCTGAATGGCCTGATGGTTGGCGAACATTTGAAGCCGGGATGCTCATAGCAGTAGAACCAATGCTTGCTGTCGGAACTGGGCAAATCGAGAACGTTCGAGGTACGTGGCCTATTTTTTCTGCAGACCATTCCATGACTGTCCATTATGAAGCAGATGTCCATATCACTGAAGATGGTCCAGTAGATTTAACTGAAGGTTTGCAAGAAATTCCATACATCGTAGGAGGCTAACTATGCTTACACTAATTGCAGCACTTTTTTACACCACGCAAGTTGAAACAAATTTCGATTACCCTGAAACTCGACGTGAAGTTGTGGTTGACACATTTCACGGCGTAGAAGTTTCTGATCCTTACCGTTGGCTTGAAGATGATGTTCGAAATAACGAAGAAGTTGCAGGTTGGGTTGAAGCAGAAAATTTAATTACAAGAAAATATCTTGACACTATTAAAGCCCTACCAAAGATAGAAGCCGCACTTACAACTGCATGGAATTATCCAAAGCAAAGTTCTCCTTCTAGGCGAGGAAATCGATGGTTTCAATCAAGAAATACAGGACTTCAAAACCACAGTGTCATTTACACAGGTGTTTCTGCAACCGACATCAACGAAGTACTTTTAGATCCTAATACTTTTTCAGAAGACGGCACGCGTGCACTTTCGATGTATAGCCCTAGTCCAAAGGGAACGTACCTGACATGGGGCATCTCTGATGCTGGGTCAGATTGGTCTGTTTGGTATACAAAAAATCTAGTGACTGGCGAAACACTTCGCGATGTTTTGTTAGATATCAAAACTGCTTCTCCTGCTTGGCTACCTGATGAAAGTGGGTTTTATTATTCTAGATATCCACACAGCGATCGCGGGGGTCATATCAAAACGACCGATGGGCAACAACTCTGGTTTCATTTGATTGGCACTGAGCAAAGTGAGGACACGCTCATTTGGTCTGACACTGCACATCCCGATCGTTTTTACGGCGCAAGTGTTACACAAGACGGAGGCTGGCTCGTTGTTTCTGTAAACGAAGGAACTTCGTCAAATAATGCTTTACTCGTGAAGGGTCCCAATGAACCAAAACTACGATGGCTAATCACTAACTTCGTTGCTTCGTTTGACCTCATTGGTGGAATTGGCAACACACTTTGGTTTAAGACTGATTACCAAGCTCCAAAAGGTAAAATAATGTCAATCACTATTGGAGAGGCAACCACCACTTGGAAAGATGTCATCCCTGAGCAAAAAAATATCCTACGTGGAGCTGATATTGTTGGCGGAAAAATTACAGCAACTTGGCTTGAAGATGCTTCAACAAAAGCGACAGTGCATTCCTTAGACGGAAAAGAACTCTATGCAGTGCAGATGCCTGGCCTTGGAACTGCGGGCGGATTTGGTGGTCACAATGATGACACAACTGTCTATTGGTCATACTCAAGTTACAACTATCCCCCCTCTACGTTTACGCTTGATTTGGACTCAGGAAAAACTAATCTATTTTGGAAAACAAAGTTTCCTGTTGATCTTTCCGAGATGGTTGTGCAACGCAAATTCGTCACAAGCACCGATGGCAAAAACGTTCCAATCTTCATCGTTTCTCATGAAGACACAAAGCTCGATGGAACAAACCCCGTACTTCAATATGGATACGGCGGGTTTGATATTTCAATGTTGCCGCGTTTCTCGGCATCGCGCGCTGTCTGGATGAAGATGGGCGGAGTGTACGCAGTTGCATGTATTCGTGGTGGCAGTGAATATGGCCGCGAGTGGCACGAAGGCGGCATGCTTGCTAACAAGCAACAAGTTTTTGATGATTTTATTGCATGCAGCGAATGGCTCATCGAGAACAAATGGACCAATGCAAGTAAACTCGCAATTCAAGGAGGAAGTAATGGTGGACTCCTTGTTGGTGCATGTATGACACAACGCCCAGATTTGTTCGGCGCTTGCTTACCTGCAGTTGGCGTGATGGACATGCTGCGATTTCCACTCTTCACTGTTGGCTGGGCTTGGACAAGTGATTACGGTTCACCCGATGATCCTGAAATGTTTCCAATTTTGTTTGGGTACTCGCCATATCACAACGTAAAGGATGGAACGGCGTATCCACCAACACTCGTAACGACGGGCGACACCGATGACCGCGTCGTTCCTGGGCATAGTTTTAAATACGCAGCTGCTTTGCAGCATGCACAAGTAGGCAATAATCCGGTTCTAATTCGAATCGAGACACGAGCGGGCCACGGCGCTGGAAAACCGACTGCCCTTCGCATCGAAGAAGCTGCAGACATATACGCATTCCTCTACAAAGCACTTGGAATGCAGGGGTTCTAGTAGTTCTAACTCCTACTGAAAATAGCAATATCGAAACATAATTGAAGTAATTGTAGATTTTGTACGTTTTTGAGGTGTATGTCCATCTTTGGGCCTGTCCCGTGCTCTCTCAAAATTTGCGACCCCAGAAAATGGTTGATTGCCTCACCCCATGTACAATCACCAGATGCGCATCTCGCTTGCAAACCCAAGAGGCTTCTGTGCAGGAGTACACATGGCCGTAGACATTGTCGATCAACTCCTTGATGCCCTCAAGGACGATGAGAAACTTTATGTCTTCCATGAAATTGTCCACAATCAACATGTAGTTGGGCGACTGCGTGAGCGTGGTGCAATTTTTGTCGAAGCCATTGCCGAAATACCAGAAAACGCAATCGTAGTATTTAGTGCACACGGTGTAAGCCCTGCAATTCGCGAAGAAGCTAAAAGTCGTAACCTCGTCGCTATTGATGCTACCTGCCCTCTCGTCACAAAAGTTCATAACGAAGCTATCCGTTACGCGCATCGAGATTGGCAAATCATTTTAATCGGACATCGAAATCACCAAGAAGTTCTTGGAACCATGGGTGAGGTCCCCGAACATATACAGATTGTTGAAACACCAGAAGACATTTCTACATTACACATCAACGATCCGACAAAATTGGTGTACCTCACACAAACAACACTCAGCACAGATGATGCCGATGTCATCATTTCAGCACTGAAAAAATCGTACCCTGAAATTAAAGCTCCTCACACTGATGATATTTGCTACGCAACAACAAATCGACAAGCAGTCGTTCGCGATTCTGCTTCTGATGTAGATTTAGTTCTTGTTGTTGGTAGCACGAACAGCTCAAATTCCTTGCGACTAACTGAGATCGCTGAAACAGTTGGTACAACTGCACACTTAATTGATGATGTTCATGGTCTAAAGAGCTCATGGTTTACAAACATCCGATCAGTACTCGTCACTGCTGGCGCGAGCGCTCCTGATCATCTCGTTAATGAAATCATTGAGCATCTCATCAAGCATTATGCAGGTGAACTCACGGTCAACCAAGATTTCGATGAAGGAATGACTTTTTCTATGCCCCAATCCTTACACACTTTTCTAGATTCTCGAAACGTCACAATCCAAGGCAATAAACAGTGAATAAAAAAGAACACGCTCTTGAGCAATTTCCTCGTGACATCGAAGCACTTGTTGCAGAACTTGGCATGCCACAATTTGCTACAAAACAAATTTTGAGTTGGATCTACGAAAAAGGAGTCGACAACTTTGATGCTATGACAAACATCTCAAAGCGTCATCGAGATTTGCTCTCAGAACGATTGTTCTTTCGACGATCTAACAAAGTTATCGAAAAAGTTGCATCTGACAAGACTAGAAAATTATTATTCGCATGGGACGATGGAACAAAAACGACTGAAACCGTCATGATCCCAACTGAGAAACGAAAAACTGCGTGCGTTTCTAGCCAAGTTGGTTGTCCTGTGGGCTGCACGTTCTGCGCATCAGGACTCGATGGTTTTGATGGGAACTTAGATGTTGGGCAAATAATCGAGCAAGTCATCTCGCTTGGAGCTTCTTCTATTACAAATGTCGTATTTATGGGCATGGGCGAGCCACTCGCTAATTACAACGCGGTCACGAGAGCAATTCGTATTCTAAATGCGCCTTGGGGGTGTTCTATTGGCGCAAGAAAAATCACTGTTTCTACAGTTGGACTTCCATCGGCAATCGAACGATTGGCAGCATTTGATATTCCAGTCACACTCGCACTCAGCCTGCATGCACCAAACGACGAACTCAGAAAACAACTCATCCCATGGGCTCAGTTTTCTCCGATTGAAGATATTTTAAAAGCTTGCGGAAAATATTTTTCGGCAACTGGCCGCGAAATTACACTTGAATATCTTTTGCTCAGTGGAGTCAACGATCGAATTACTGAAGCAAAAGAACTAGCTGAACTTTGCCACACGCTACGATGCAACGTGAATCTCATTCGATACAACGAAGTTGACTCAATTGAATACAAACGTCCACAGAGTGCACAAGTTCGAAGATTCCAAGAAACACTGCAAAATGCAGGAGTGAATGTTCATATCAGAGCTAGCCGAGGAAGAGATATCGACGCTGCCTGTGGACAATTACGAAGACGATACCAATCTAATCTTTGTGAGGACCGGTTGCAATAATAACTCTTAATGCATGCAAACTCGCCGTATGTAACGTACCCTCGAGTGCCATCGCATGCAATGCTTCAAATCGAGTAAGCCACTCATCGTACAGAGATGGATCTTTTACCGCAAGATTTGCTGCATCGAGCAGGAGATTGCGAACTTCTCGATCTCGTTTTCGACCCCTAAAGCGTCTGGGAACAAGTCTTCCAATATTTGAAACCAAAGCTGAAGACCAATCACTTGTACGAATATCTGCATTCAAACGCCACTTGCCTATGCAGAGTTCGAAACGAGACAAGAACCGCCTGTGCAATTCATCACCTCTTGGCTTCCTTACATTCAATCTGTTTCGTAAGTTCCGGATTATTTCTGGTGTTCTCGCTAACCTAGCAAGATAAATAGGATCTCGAACGAGCAATCCTTCTGCAAGTACCAAGATGCAATTCCTTGTAAGTGCCCTGCCTGTTTCCACTTGGTCTGTAATATAAATTTTCACAATTAGATCGACATATTTCGCAGCAACATCTTCACCTCCCCACAACATACACCGGCGCACTCCCACGATTGCGGTATAAAGTGCATTTCGTCCTTCAATCGTTTCTGTTAGTCCAGGAAGCTCTTTCTGCACACGATCGAAAAGTCGTTTTGCAATCTCTGCACGTTTTTTCCCTCTAAAACCAACTCGTCGTATGTTTCGAATGTAACGACGAATTAACCTTGAGAGATCAACCGTTTCTTCGTCGTCAACCGGAATCCATGCTGCATCTGGGTGCAACGCAATCCGACGGCCATATTCAAATGCTTCTTGGCTTCTTGCAAAACCCCGTTCCTCTGCATCTTGCATTGAAGCGTTCATGGCATCCACCGTGAGAGGAATGAGCCCTTGTTGAAATGCTACGCCAAGTTGCACTAAATCACCAAGGCGGGTGTTGTGAAATCGATATCTTGCCCAACTTGAAAAATCACCAGTCATTCCAGCGTTTTCTTTGAAGTTCCTTTGAACATCACCAAAAGAATTTGCTTCTTCATATTGATTTTTGTCAAGCCCAACTTGTTGATCTAACTTACCAGTATTGATAATTGCATACGTTCGCTGCGGAGATGCAACCTGCAAGATCCCCTCTGGATCAAGAGCTCGCAATACTTCTTGAGAGTCCCAGCCCAGAAGCAAATCCGCTTCACCCCAAGGTATATACCCCACAAGTGGACGCTCTGACCTTGCTGTTTGAGGACGGGTAAACAATATTTGTGTCCAAGCTCGGCGACCAGCACCAACAAACATATTATTTGACTGCGTTCTTGTTTCATACCCCATGGTACTCGCAGCAAAAAGTAATATTTGTCCAACAATTCCAAATTGGTCTCCGCGAGTACCAGCAATGTGAACTCTCCATTCAGGCGCAGTGGCATGCACTGGGTTTGGAGGCGTCAATCGGGCATCGGTATGTGACACTACTCGGATTGGAGGTTTTACTCTGACCACCATTGCCTGTTCAATGACCGGCCTTAAGGACACGCGGAATTTATTTTCCCCTTTTGCAAGCCAATGAGACCAAATGCGTGTTTCAAGTGGCATCACTGCTTTTGTCGTTCGGTATTGTTTGTGTTTATGAAAATGAAGACCACTCATTTCAGACATCGTAATAGTAATAATGTTAGTTTCTAAGAAACCTCTAACATCTATTGCTCTACAAACCTCTGAGAGGCGTTCAATATCAAACCGAGGCTCTTCGCCTTCTCGGACAATAACGATAGTAACACCATCACGTTCAATTGCTGCAGTGATTGCTTCTTCTAATTCTTCTCCGTGATCAATGCCAACTCTTACAACTCTACTCTTGTCATCTTTTGTTGCAGGAAGAATCGAAGCATCAAGAAGGTTAGAAGAAGCACTGTTTGGGGCACCTTCCCAAACAAGAAAAACGCGAGTTTCATTAACTCCAGCAATACTCTTAACAACACCCAAACCGTCTGCTTGAAAACGTGATCGCCCCCAAGTTTCAATTGATACTTTTTTACCATCACCTTGCGGAATTAGTTTGCCATCAATTGTGATAAGGCACCCATCACAATCAACTGCGACTTTTTTTGCAACATTTGATAAAACTTGCAATGCTGCACTTGTCCCTAAATGATGCCTTCGAGCTGGTCGTTGTTGAAACGGCGGTTTTGATTCCAAAAGTTGATGCTCTACATCAGAAGCAGGTCTCGCTTCATGTAACAAATGCTTTATCATTCTTGCAACAACTGATGGGTGAATTGCATCAATAGGCACTTGCATTGGATCGTGCTCGGGATCAACTGGTGGAAGTTCACGTCCCCAAACCAAAGCAACCTCCTCTCCATCTCGTCGCATTTGTTCCGCAATAGCAATTACTTTTGTTTCAATTTCACCAGGTCTTGGTTCAAGAACGACAAGGTTATGGCATCGAGTCAACAACCTCTTGATTGGCACATCATCAAGTGGTGAAACTAACCGCACATTCAGAGTCGGAACTCTTCCAAGCAACCGTAGTTCACTGACTAGATATCGCAACGAAGTGTCTGCAAGTCCAACTGTAATAAACCCAACCGAACCTCTTTCGCCTGGACTAGGAAGTGTTCTCTGCCTGTTCAACTCTAATCTTCGTGACAAGCGAATTGGATCACTCGTTTCGCCGTGAAGTCTAGTTGATGGTAAATCTTGAATCGGTGTTTCAACAATTGATGCAGCTGCCCCAAGCAACCCATGATGGAAAATCACCGCAACAGCTCTCTTCGTTGAAGCAGACATCCTCCCAGCTGCTAAACCAATAAATTCACTCTCCGTTGCATTGCAAGGCTCAAGCGAAATCAAGTTAGACTCACATAATAGTTGGCGAGGCTGGACATTTGGAGCTACAAAGGGATGATCTTCAACAACAAGAACAAGTGGAAACAACAATTCTTCAGGAGAACGGGATATTTCAGCAAGCACAGATAGAAGTTGACGGTTTGGAACAAACACTAAGGATGGCGCTTGCATTTCATTCGCTAAAAATACACCGCGACTTGCTGTTGGGACAATAATAGATTCTGGAATTAGTTGCTTGATGTCCCGAAAAGGATCGGAATACGGAGTAAAAATATTCCATCCATTTTCATAAATAGGTAACCCATGCAGCAATGCAAGAATTGGCAAACTGCGATTTGAATTAATCGAATTCAAAGGGTTCTCTCCAAAAACGTATTATTTTCTAGAACCCACGTGTACATCGCTTCTGCAAAACCATGTTCATCATGATGACCACTAATAAAATCAGCATGTGACTGAACAAAATCATTTGCATTCGACATTGCTATAGATCTACCGGCTTCTTGCAACACCTCTATGTCGTTAAGTCCATCGCCGATGGCTACTATTCTTTGTGGGTCAAAGTTTTTTCCCAAGTGTTTTTGAAGCATTGTCCATTTGTTGACCGCAAAACCAAAAATTTCCAACAAATGCGTTTCTGACCCAGTTGCTTCGCTGCATGTTACCGCTGACCAATGTTGCATTTTTGCTCTTGATTGCAATTGTTTCGCAAGTGCTGAAACTTGTTGCTTTAAATTACGCTGCTCTGCGACAGCTCCTGCACGAAGGGTGTGCTTTGGCCAAGGGTCTTCGTCAATAGTTGCAACTTCTAATAACGTAATACCTAACGATTCAAACCACCATGTTGAAGCATGATGCAAAGGAGCATCTCCAACTAATACATATTGTGTATCACAAGCCGAACCATCCTTCAATAGTAGTAACCTGTGATCTCCATCGAGGATGTGCTTTGCAACTTCGCGAACGATCTCCTCATCTAAAGGTTCGCTTTGAATTGCATTCCCCCGAGCATCGCAAAGTTGAGCACCACCAGCAACAATCACGACACCATCATGGTCAATCTCTTTCAAAATGTGTTCGCACTCAGAAAAACAACGACCTGTTGCGATGACGACTTCAATTCCAGCATCTTTGACAGCATCGTAAGATTTCCGATTTGCATCTGAAACTTTCCCCATTCCACAAAGAAGCGTTCCATCAAGATCAACAACCAATACATCCCATCGTTCATGCATAATTAACCACCAAACTACGTCAGAAAGCCCCATTCCGCAACCCCAAAACCGACCCACTTGCCTTCTAGGCAATCATCTCGTATCCTAATAATTGTGATGGATCGTTTGGAGAAGCAAGCATGATGAGTCTCGGCACTACTGCCCTTCCTGCTTCCCTAGCTCGTGCACTCGAGCCAGTTCTACAAAAACAATGCTTGAACCAACTTCAACCCATCCGATGGTTTCGTACTGATTGGCAACGAGGTGGTGCCGCAACAGGATTTTCGACTTGGACACATGAAGATGGTTCAACCGAGGAAGTTGTAGTGAAATTCCCTGTAGTTCTAAGAGAATTACGATGGACTCGAAGAATGCAAGATTGCGAAGGAGTCGTTCCAAAACTACTTGCAAGTGGGATTGGGCTAGGCGGATATGACCTTGCATGGATTGTGATTGAACGCCTTCCATTTGGCCCTCTCGGTAAACATTGGGATGACAACATAATCCAAAGGATTGCTCACGCTGCATCCACGTTCACATCTGCGGCAAGAGAATTTCCAGTGGACCAATTAGGGCGACGAGAAGATTGGGGCGATCTATTAAAACGTGCAAAAAAAAGTGTGCGTACTAACTCGATTGAAAACAAATCTGCTTGGAAAAAAATGCACAAATGGTGCAACCGGTACCTCGAAGAGGTACTCGATATCTGGAGAGCAAGACATACACGGCAATGGTTACACGGGGACGTACACCTTGCTAACTCAATGTGCCGCTCTGAAAAGAAGAATGCCCCAGTCTGCTTGATCGACCTTGCGGAAGTACATGCGGGACATTGGGTAGAAGACGCTATTTACCTAGAACGCCAACTTTGGGGGCACCATTCGAGACTTGAATCTTCAAACCCATTAAAAACCATGGCGAATGCGAGAAAATCAATCGGGTTAAAAGTTGCAGATGATTATCCTGAACTGGCAAACATTCGAAGATTATTACTCGCTGCAACCGCTCCAGCGTTTATGCAATCAGAAGGTGACCCAAGATATCTCCATGCTTGTTTAGAACAATTGCAACAAGCTGCAGAACGATTCCATTGACACTGACCTGCTAAGATGCCTGACGATGATAGATAAAGTACTTCAAACAATTCGCCCTATTGCAAGATCTATCAAATACGGACGACTTTTGCGGCGGGCACAAAAAGACGCACAAAAAGAAAAAATTCCTGCACTCCAAAATCCAGTTTCATTTATTTTTGGTTGTGGAAGATCTGGCACAACAATCCTTGGCAAACTGCTAGCTGATCACCCTAAAATTTGTTACCTGTTTGAACCATACCATACATGGCGAGCAATTCTACCTTCCACAGATATGATTCTGTTGTATGGTGAGACTGAAATAGGATCACATTGCATCTTAAGCAATGATTGCATTACAAAAAATGAAATACAACGGTTTAACGCTTGTATGCAAAGTGAACTAAAACGATCAGGCGACACCTCTTTTACGTTGATAGAAAAAACGCCAATCAATGCGATGAGAATATCGATGCTTTCTGAATTGAGTCCCAGATCTCCTATGCTGCATCTGGTCCGCAATGGAATTGATGTTGTTCGATCTATAGATAGATTGGCAAGTACAAACACATATCAAATGAGCGGCAAAGGTGATTGGAACCAATGGTGGGGCCGTGACCTTTGTAAATGGAAGTCGCTTGCTACAGATTCAATTGCAAACGATTACTTTTCTGATGAGATTGCACAACTCAGTACCAACTTAGAAATGGGAGCGTTGGAGTGGCTCGTCAGTCTCAGCGAAATAAACAAATACCTTGAACTACTAGGAGATCGACTAATTGAGGTTAGGTATAGCGATTTAACCTCAAATTCAGAAGACCAACTAGCCCGTATTTGCTCCCATTTCAAGATTGAACCAGATCCTAGTTGGATAAGACAATCATGTGACAAACTTGACAATGCAAGAAAAAACCAAGGTCAACCGCTTGCATTGCCTCCAAAAATGTGCCGAGCGTTCAATGAACTTCAAGATCATTATGGATTTGAAGGCCATGCAGTCGAAAAATGATGCATGTTTGCTACATTTACCCGTGGCGGATAGAATCTCCAGATTCAACGCAAGGAATCAACTATGGATCGTGACCGATTAAAAGATATTCAAACCGCCGACCTCGCTGAGAGCCAAGTAAACGAGGATTTCGTACATTGGCTGAAAACGAAGGGGCCATCCTACCTACTCGTGATCATGGTGGTCATTGTCGGATATCTCTTCTATATTCGATATCAATCTTCCCAAGCCCAACGGCAAGGTGAAGCATGGGTTGCATATGCCGAAGCAAGGGTTTCTGGGTTGCCAACATCCTTTGAGGATATTGCTACCTCTTATAGTGAAATTGGGGCACTTCGCCCGCTAGGACTCTTAGGCGCAGCAGATGGATATCTCAAAGCTGTCCTACTCAATCAAACACTTGGAAGTGATGCGAATAGCACAGATTCTCTAACACAAGAAGATCGAACTTTTTATCTTCAAAAAGCAGATGCGCTGTATGCAAAAGTTGTTGCAGATGATGACAACACTACAGCGAGTACATTGTTTGCAGTTGGTGGTTTAAGTGGACGTGCTGCTGTTGCTGAAGCAAATGGCGATATTGACAGCGCTCGTAAATATTATGAAACAGTAATCACCCGAGCGGGCGATCAATACCCCGCACTCGCGTCACAAGCTCAAAGCAGAATTGTCTCGCTCGATTCACTTGCTGCAGCCGTTGATCTTCCAACTGAAGATGAAGTCACTGCGAGAAACAATCAAGTTCTCAAAAGAGACCCAAAATCGGTTGATAGTGACATCGACTCACTTGTCGCACCAAAATAATGTCTAAGAAACCTCGCGATTCTTCGGAGGATCTTCTTGATGGCGGTGGCAATATAGATATAAATGCACTTTTTCGTGCATATGAGGATCAAAGCGACGACGATGCTCCCGTTGAAGTCACATTTGAATTGCAACGAAATCATAACAAACGACTCGACGCTTATCTTGCGGGGCGAATACCATTTTTGTCTAGGACAAGTTTGCAAAGGCTCATCTCCGAGAAAGTTGTTTGGGTCAATGGGCGTAATCCTAAGGCTTCAACAAAACTAAAAAGCGGCGATCAGGTACGCGTTATTTTGCCTCCCCCGCCCTCAACAGATATACCTGCTGAAAATATTCCCTTGCATATTATCTATGAAGATCATGATCTTATCGTGATAAATAAACAAGATGACATTATTGTGCACCCCGCGAGAGGGAATCGAAGCGGCACATTGATCAATGGTCTTGCTTGGCATTTTCAACATGTCAGTGATGGGGAACTCTCAAATGTTGGCGAAGAGTTTGCACGACCTGGAGTAGTCCACAGATTAGATCGCCATACGACAGGTGTCATGGTCGCAGCAAAAACTGACACTGCACATTGGCGACTGAGTAAACAGTTTGAAGATCGAAGAACGCACAAGCGATACCTTGCGGTAGTCCACGGGGAAGTCGAACCACTCACAGATGTCATAGATGTTCCACTTGGTAAACATCCAACAAAACGTGGCGAATATGCAGTTCGCTGGGATGATCAAGGGAAAGAATCTGTGACTATTTTCAGAGTTCGTGAGCAGTACGAAGATTTTACCCTTGTTGAACTCGAGTTAAAAACTGGCAGAACACATCAAATTCGTTTGCACCTGCGACACTTAGGATTTCCTATTGTTGGAGATGATATGTATGGAGGAAAACATCTCAAGGTGAGCAACATCGTGCCAATTGGGTACACATGTGCGATGCCCCGAACAGATTCTGTCATACAACGACAAGCCCTACACGCCTCTCTCCTAGAATTTGATCACCCTATCTCGGGCGATGTTGCAGTTCATACCGCTCCACTACATGACGATATGCAACGTCTCGTTTCAATGCTTAGGGAATATCGCTTCAAACAGAGCCCAACTGTTCCCGGTGCTATTCTAGATCTTGACACAATTATCACAGAATAGATCTCAAATAAACTTTGCCACGCGTAACTGTGAACTGTTGTTATCTCATTTTGATAGAGACAATTGCAAGCATGGCCAGAATGACACCGATGACCCAAAAGCGCACCACGATCTGGGATTCTGACCAGCCCTTGTATTGGAAATGGTGGTGGATGGGAGCACACCTAAAAAGCCTCTTGCCTTTCGTCCACCTGTAACAGGTTGTTTGTAAAAAAGAGCTACCAAGTTCAATCAAAAAGACGCCGCCTATAATCACCACGAGAAACTCTTGCCGGACAACAATTCCGATAGTGGCAAGCATTCCACCAAGTGGCAGTGAACCTGTGTCGCCCATAAACACTTGAGCGGGGTGCGCGTTGAACCACAAAAAACCAAGGCAAGCCCCCGCCGAAGCCCCCGCTACCACCATCAACTCCGCAGAACCTTCAACGTAGGGCATCAATAAATATCCTGCTAGATCTGGGGAACCTGCTATGTAACAGAGCACCATCACTGCAAAACTCGCAATCATCATTAACCCTGGGGCGAGTCCATCTAGCCCATCAGTAAAGTTAACAGCATTCGACATTCCACCAACCAAAAAAGCTGCAATTCCAATGAAAACAATAGCGGGAAGAATGATCACATTTGGAGCAAGCGTCAAGGTTTCTAAGCCAGGTTCATACGTGCGAATCAACGGCAACGTCAAAGATTTCGCCGCCTGACTATCGCCTGTCAATTTCCATGCAAAATATCCAACAATAAATCCAACTCCAAGTTGAAACAAAAGTTTTTCCCAACTCAACAGGCCATCACGTGATCCTGGGTCGCGGCGTGTTCCCACGAGTTTCAGCCAATCATCAGCGCTGCCCACAGCAGCAAAAACAATAATCACAGCCAAAATAAGATGAACATATCTATTGAATACATCCGCAAGCAATAAGGTCGTCACAACTATCGATCCAACAAGCAGCAATCCACCCATGGTTGGTGTATTTTCTTTGTTTTTCATAAGTGCGTTGAGTTGATCATTATCAAACTCTGCACAATCCCCAATTTTTAGTTTAACTAACCAACGAATCATCCTCTTGCCAAATACCATCACAATAAAAAAGGCAAGGACAACTGCTGAAAATGCTCTAAATTCTCGTTGATATAAAACTTGAAGCACTGAGTAAAGCCCCGCGCTATCAAGCCATTGATCTGTCATTTGCAATAAGTTATAAAGCATAAGTAATAAGAGTATCGGCGGCTATAGAGAAGAAACTTTCACCTTGTCTCGCAAACTTTCGACAATGCGTTCAAGTTTTAACCCTCGAGATCCTTTAAGTAAAACCACGTCGCCTTCATCGAATGAATGTGCAATCCTACGCATCGTTTGGTCACAAATTTTTTCTTCATGAATTGCATCTAGCAACACTTTAGCAGCCGAAGCCATCGCATTGCCCACAAGGATGACCTTGTCGAAAGACTGTTTCGCTACCAAACCCCCGATTCGACGATGCTCAACATCACTTTGATCACCAAGTTCAAGCATATCTCCAAGAACTAGAATTTTTCTAGGTGCTTTCATCCTTGAAAACATCTCAATCGCTGCATTCATTGAAGCAGGATTTGCATTGTACGCATCGTCAATGATCGTAATACCATTGAACTCTTCCTTCAACAGTCGCCCTGCAGTGCCTTCGAATAGTGAGACGCGTTTCAACAGTTCATGGAGAGAATACTCCTCTCCTTGCCGTTGAAACGCAAAGCGAGCAGCAACAATCGCAAGCGCTGCATTCATTGCATTGTGTTTTCCTAACATTCGCAAAGTAACAAATCCTTCACCAATGTCGAGCTTTGCATATCCATGTTCATCACAACAAGTAAGAACTCGAATATCTGCGTCGATTGACTCACCAACTCTCAGAAGTTGACCGGGGATGTTAGTCTCGTCAAAGTCAACATCTGAGGGAATAATTGCTATTCCATCCGTTTGCAGTGATTCAAACAGTTTCATTTTCTCATTTAAAATTGCATCAACCGATCCAAAACCTTCAAGATGCGCTTTTTGAATTGACGTAATGACCGCAATGTCAGGGGCAACAAGTTTTGCGAGTGGTTCTATTTCTCCGCATGCATTCGCTCCGACTTCAACTACGAGATTTGTGGAGCCAACGGCACTGAGCAAAGTTAAAGGAATACCTAAGTCATTATTGAAACTTGCAGGAGATGCCATTGTGCCGGAGCCTAAAAGGCTTGAGAGTATATTTTTCGTTGTCGTTTTACCAACACTGCCTGTAATTGCAATCGTTGAACGAATGTCTAGTTTGGCACGGACGAACTGTGCCAATAAAAACAAAGCTCGCCGAGGATTTTCCACTTGAATCACTGGCACTGAAGCCGTCACGTTTTTTGATACAACAATTGCAACACAGCCACCCTCTATTGCTTTATCTATAAAAGCATGACCATCAGTTTGTTCTCCCTGCAAGGCAAAGAAAACCTTGTCCCGTACATCCCTTCTCGTATCAATCTCAGCTCCGCTCCATCTCGCACTTTCATCACCAGACAAAGTACCACCTATTGCTTCAACGATATGAGATAGATTCAGGATCAAACCCCATTCCCCGCCAAGCGTTTACGCATTGCTTCTTCAGCGACTTTTTTGTCATCGAATGCAATAACTTCATTCTCTAGTATTTGAGTTTGTTCGTGACCTTTACCTGCAATCACGACGATATCACATGGCTCTGCTTCTGCGATTGCTGATTCGATCGCTACTCTGCGATCGACTTCTCGCCGAATACAGTAAAGCCTATCTTGAGGAACACCTGAGAGCACTTCATCAAGAATTACTTCAGGATTTTCACTTCGTGGATTATCACTTGTTGCAACTGCAATGTCACCTACTGTTGATGCGATGTGTCCCATGCGTGGGCGTTTCGAGCGATCACGATCGCCGCCGCAACCAAAGACAACAATCAGATTACCTCCCTTTGGTAATACTTCCCGCACAGACCAAAGCATATGTTCAAGCGCAGCATCTGTATGTGCAAAATCAACAAATACCGCCGCACCATTACCATCCACTCGTTCCAATCTTCCTGGAGGCGCTGTTGCAGAAGCAAGGCCAGAAACTATGTCTTGTATTTGAATGCCAAGTTCATAGGCACATACTGCAGCTTGCAAAGCATTGATAGCATTGTGCCTTCCAAACATTGGTAAAACAACTTTTGCATCTCCCCATGGACCATGCAAGCAAAACTCGGAGCCAGTAACTTGTTCGTCAAGAATTTCAACCCACGCAGTCGCTGCATCACTTTCAAGGCGGCAGGAAACAACACGAGATTGTGAACGATCCGCAACTGCCCAACTCGCTGGGTCATCCATATTTATCACTGAACAACCAGTAACTTGATCAAACAAGTTCATTTTTGCGCGAAGATATGCATCAGCAGAACCGTGGTAATCAAGGTGGTCACCTGAGAGATTTGTAAAGACACCCATTTCAAATGAAAGAGCTGATGTTCTTCGCTGATCAAGGGCATGGCTTGAACATTCCATGACTGCAACCTCACAACCATTGTCAACCATAGATTGCAATATTCTGCTTGTGTCACAAAAACTTGGCGTTGTGAGGGTTGACTGCTCTTTCTTTAAACCATCATCACACACAACCGTTCCAAGTAATCCGCATTTCACACCTGCTTGCAAAAGTAAATGTCGTAACATCCAAGAAATCGTAGTCTTGCCATTTGTACCAGTTACACCAATAAGTTTTAGATTACGTGATGGATTACCATAAAATCGCTCTGCAATGATCGCACCAACACCTGTCGGATCATGTGTTACAAGAAATCTAACTTGCAAATGTTGCAGCGAAGCGGCAGTTTCTGGGGTACAAAGAACTGCAACGGCACCCCTCTCAATCGCTTCTTCTATAAACGCTGCACCATCTCTGCGAACACCACTTCGTGCGATAAATAAAGAACCCGGCAAAACTCGTTCTGTATGTTCAGCGACATGCAGCACAGGAACGTCTTGTTTTCCTGTGTTTTGCACTACTTCTTGTGCATCTAGCCCTGCAATGAGTGTGTGTATCGTGTGCATCCTTGCACACGTAGCATACAGGAAAATTACCTCTTCTTCGGGATATACATTGCATCGCCGTAACTAAAGAAACGGTACTGCTTCAAAATTGCTTCTGCATAGGCAGACTTGAGCCGATCCATCCCAACCAACGCTCCAACGAGAGCGAGTAATGTTGAATTGGGTAAGTGAAAATTAGTAAGGAGCCCATCAATTATCTTAAAATCGTATGGTGGCGAGATCAACAACTGCGTCTCTCCCGATAGTCGACCCTCAGTCGGCCACAAATGCATCGCTGGCAATGATTCAAGCGTTCTCACAGTCGTCGTCCCAACGGCAATGACAGATCGCCCCTCTCGCTTGGCTTCCCGAATTGTTTTGAGTACGCCTGCATCAACCGACCAATATTCGCTGTGCATGGGATGCGCTTCTACTGTTTCCGTTTCCACCGTTCTGAATGTGCCAGCCCCAACATGCAGGGTCACAGCAACCCGTTCGATTCCTTTTGCTTCGATCTTATTCAATAGTGCCTCGTCAAAATGAAGCCCAGCAGTCGGAGCCGCTACAGAACGGCATTGATTTGCATCTGCGAAAACAGTTTGATAAGAAACCCTATCTGTTGCATCATCAACTTCAACATCACCTCGTGCAGATCGAATGTATGGCGGCAACGGCGTTGAACCAATCTCAGAGAGGATTTCTTGCGGCGATCTTGCATCACTGCAACAACAACGCCAAATTGCTTCCTCTCGATCCAAAATCGTCAAGGTAGTTTCTTCCCCAATTGCAAGTTCGGTACCTGCTCGCAACTTCCCATTAGATTTAAGCATCATCAACCAATTACCTTCTCGATCATCTTCAAGAAAGAGGCCTTCAATTTTTCCACCGCTAGTAATTTTGTGCCCCTGAATCCGAGCAGGAAGAACGGCTGTCTCGTTTACAACAAGTAGTTCGTCGCCCTGTAATTCAGATGGAAAATCTGAAATAGATCGATGTCGAAAACAATCATCATCAATTACAAACATTTTTGCAGAAGAACGCGGCGTAACAGGTGCGGTCGCAACATAACCATCTGGCAAGTCGTAATAAAGATCAGACGTTTTCACACTGTAATTCTCAGATGTAACGGCGCGAACGGCATCAATTCGTCAGGAATTTTTTTCAAACCACGACGAAGTGCTTTTGCAAGTGCATATTGAAGTGAGTCGTCTCTTCGTTTTAGGACTCCGTCTGTAATACGCACACCATTTGATTGCATCGCTTCAAGAGACCACGCCCACGCATAATACTCCTCAAGACACCGAGGTTTGTACACGTGAAATCCAATTGCATGGTGCCCAACTTCATGTAGAAAGATAGCGCAACTCATAGGACCTTTTGGATATGGTGATTCAACCAATCTCGAAACATTGCCTTGCTTATCTGTAAGTTCCCAAGCACACCCGCTCATCGATGTACGCCATTTACGAATTCGAAAACCATACGTATTTTTCATTTGTTCAACAATCGCATCGTATTTAGCTTGGATCGGACGAGGCTTAGTAGGTTTCTTGATTTGTGTTGGCTTGGGCGGTGGAGGAACGAGTAAATCCCAAAGTGACATCATCATTGTTTTTGGTGTCATTGCACTGCCTCGCACATATCTCCCATTCTGATCTGCCTACCATTACAAAAGTCTACCCACGTCATTGGCCTTCCACCTGAAGGTTGTAATTCTAAAATTTGAATACTTCCATTCCCTGTTGCAATCAATCCATCTTCCATTAATTCACCAATGTTTCCAGTTTTGGTATTGGGAATTGCTCTTAAAATTTTGCAATCTATGCCTGAAATGAGAAGGTGGCAACTTGGCCATGGAGAGAAGCCGCGAACTTTTCTTGCTACCGATTCCGCATCCTCAGATAAATCTAGCCTGGCATCTGATCGCGATAATTTGGGCGCAATTGTGACTAGAGATTCATCCTGTTCAATTCCAACTCTGTCGCCTTCGAGAACTTCACAAACAAGATCGGGACCCAGTGCAGAGAGGCGATCATGTAATTCACCTGCTATTTCTGTTTCTGCAATGTTGATTGACCTAGTTCCATATACAAGACCAGCATCCATACGGTCTGCAAGAGAAATCACACTCACGCCGCTAACTTCATCTCCATGCACAATTGCAGCGTTAATCGGCGCAGCACCTCGCCATTTTGGCAACAGAGAAGCGTGCAAATTAATCGCAAAGTGATTACCAATGACTTCCCTACTTAATTTTTGTCCAAATGCAATGACAATCATCGCCTCTGCATTACATGCTTTGATGCGAGAAACGAATTGGGGATCATTTATATTTTCTGGTTCGATCAGTGGAAGGTTGTGATCATGTGCAAAACTCCCGATCGGTGTCATTCTCGGCTTTCTGTTTCTGCCCGCAGTACGCGGCGGAGCCGTAATCACCGCTTGTACTTCATGTGCTTCATGCAAACGCGTCAGTGTTGGCAATCCAAATTCGCCTGATCCAAGAAAGATGATTCGCATTCTAAATTGACCGTTCCATTTTTTTAATTGCTCTGCGGTTCACAAGGCGATCCATTGCAGACATCTTATCGATGATGAGGATACCATCTAAGTGGTCGTTTTCATGTTGCCAAACACGAGCAATAAACGCATCACTTTCCATCTCAGTTTTCTCCCCCTTCGCATTCCAGCCAGTGATTTTAATACCTGCTGGCCTTCGAACATTTCCAAGAATATCCGGAAGGCTTAGACACCCCTCCTCGAGAGATTCAACCTCAGCATTCACAACCTCAATGGTTGGATTTATCCACGCGATCGCTTTATCAGGGTCCTCAGGGTCTCTGGTTACAAAGAGTCGCCATTCCAATCCAACTTGCGGCGCAGCTAGCCCAGCACCCTCATGCTCATGCATGAGCTCCATCATACGAATCGCAACAGCTTGGACATTGCTATCTGAAGGGTCGACTTCCTGTGCCTTCTTCCGAAGAACCATTGAGGGGTAAAAAACGAGCGATAACGTCTGCGGATCAACTTGCATGCTGTTATTCTACCCTTCTTGGCGTTGACCAAAGGGCAATTTCAGCGTACCCTTTGGTGCTACCCCTCTTTTCTCTCATGGCATTATTTGGCAAAAAATCAAAAGATGAAGAAGCAGCCTTTGTTCCCTCTCCAGTTGAGGCAAAGGCGTGGTTTGATCGCGCTCGGCAGATGTCTGAGAGCAAAAATTACGACTCAGCATTTACTTATTATGCGAGTGGTTTTAAGTTAGATCCACGAGATTTAAGCATTCATGATGAAGTCCTCCAACTCGCATCAGACTATTACCGCCAAGTAGGTGAACCTGCAACCAACAAACAAGTTAAACAAATCGATGGCCCTTCAGAGATCGACCATTTTGTTGCTGCTTTATATGCTTGGTGGCACGACATCTCAAACCCGAAACTTGCAATCAAAGCGATCGCTGCTGCGGTCAATTCAGAGCAAAATAATTTTGGCGTTGCCATGGCAGATACCGTAATTAATTTAAGCCAACAAGGCGAGAAGGTACTCACAGCAAAAGAACTCAAAAATTTAATGGAGTTGTTCAAATCAACGGGTGCTTGGAACCAAGCAATTAAAGTTGGTCAAGCTGCACTAGAAGCCGATCGCAGTGATTCTGCATTAGAAAAAAGTTTAAATGAACTTGCTGCAGAACGTGCAATGGCAGAAGGCGGTTACAACGAGGCCGTTGGCGAAGAAGGCAGTTTTAGAAAGTTCATTAAAAACGCAGATGAACAAACAGAACTGCAAGATGACGAATCACTTGCTGGTGCTGGCGGCAGCCAAGAAAGAAAAATGGCTCGTGCAAAAAAAGAGTATGAAGACAACCCTACTTCTCCTGATGCCATCACATATTACGCAAAACTACTCAAACAACTTGGCACTCTAGAAGGCACAAAAACTGCCTTCACAATTCTTGTCAAAGGATTCAAAGATACCTCCCAATATCGATTTAGGGTTGAGGCTGCGGACATAAAAATATTGCACGATACTGCCAACATCGAACAGTTACAATCTCAATACGATGAAACGAATGATGCCGAACTACTCGGGCAAATTGAGAAATCTAGAGTCGAACTCCTCGTTTTCAAAAAACAAGAGTTTGAAGAGCGGGCAGAAAAATACCCTACCGATCGTGCAATTAAATTCCAACTAGGGTTGTTGGCAATCGAAGATAAAGACGTAAATCTTGCGATGGAATGTTTCCAGAAATCGAAGGATGAACCAAAACTTCGTGTTCGTGCTGGGCATGAACTGGGAAAATGTTTCGTTTCCGAAGGTTGGTTTGCAGAAGCAATCGGCGAATTCAAAGAATCGATCAAGGCACTAGCTGGAAGTGATAATGCAACTGAATTATCAATTCGGTATGACTTGATGCAAGCACTTGCGAAGAAAGCAGAAGCTGACAAAAATGTTGAGCTTGCTCGAGAAGCAATGGAAATATGTTCGGGAATCGCTCGAAAAGATATTTCTTATCGAGATATTCGAGATTGCAGACGACACCTCGACACCCTCGTCAAAGAATTGGACTGAGCCGACTTACAAAATCTGCGTATTGTTCTGGGGTATCGATGCCACTTGGTTGTGAATCGACTTTTGCAATTGCGATCGTGTATCCGTTGTCGATCGCTCGCATCTGTTCAAGGCGCCGAGCCACTTCATGCTCTGTAGCGGTCATTAAAATAAATTGTTGTAAAAAAGCAGGCGTGTACACGTACAATCCCAAGTGCCTAGCCGCTTTTCCTTCTGGCATCGTTCTTACAAAATCTACTGCCGTACCGTCATCCCCCACGATCACTTTCACAACATTTTCATTTTCTATTTCATCATTGCGTAACGCACAGCAAGCTGTCCCCATCTGGTGTTCACCAATCGCTTCAACAGTTGCATCGATGACTGCTGGGTCAAGTTCCGGCTCATCCCCCTGCATATTGACAATGAGATCACATGGAATATCTGCCACTGCCTCGGCGATTCTTGACGTTCCGTTTGGATGCTCACCAGTCATGACAACCTCGCCCCCGAACGCCTCCACTCTCGCTGCGATCTCAGGGGAGTCTGTTGCCACAAGTACAGCATCGATACTTTTGGCATTATGAGCGATTTCCCACGCATATTGCACTAACGGCTTACCAGTTTCATCAGCAATCATCTTGGCTGGAAATCTCGTGGAATCCAACCTCGCTGGGATGACAGCAATGACTCGTTTTTGCATTTCTGCATCATACATTGACCCGCAGGGCAATATATTATTTCTTGGTGAGAGCTGAAAATGCTTGATATACGTATCCAACATGCTACAATCGGGAATGCCCACTCACAATAAAAACGAGACGTTTCTGAGCCAATTTGGCAAAAGTGCAGACGCAAAAGAGTTCTTTTCTCCGATTCCTGAAGGATATCAGCATGGAAAAACGAAATTTGTCGTCGTCCTTGGCACTGTCATGTCCGGTCTTGGCAAAGGCATCTTCAGCTCATCTTTAGCCAAATTATTGCAAGACAAGGGTCTCTCAGTTACTCCCGTCAAACTAGAGGGCTATCTCAACATCGATTCTGGCACCCTCAACCCCTTCAGGCATGGTGAAGTTTTTGTCCTTGATGATGGCACTGAAACTGATATGGATCTCGGTACGTATGAGCGGATCCTCGACCAAAACCTATCAAGAGCGAACTTCACAACTGCTGGGCAAATTTATACAGAAATACTTACTCGCGAACGAGCTGGCGGATACCTCGGCCGCGATGTGCAAATAATTCCACATGTCACTGGCGAAGTAAAACGACGCTTACGTCAACTTGCGATTGATGGCGGAGAAAACGGCAAGCAAGCAGACGTTGTCTTTGTTGAAGTTGGTGGCACTGTAGGTGATTACGAAAATGGTTTCTACATTGAAGCATTGCGTGAACTTGCCTACGAAGAAGGACCGGAATCAACGTGCTTCGTTGCATTGACATACATCGTTGAGCCAGCAATTCTCGGTGAACAAAAATCAAAGCCAGCGCAACTTGGCATCAAACGACTCATGGAAACAGGTATTCAGCCACACATTATTGCCTGTAGGGCTGAACTTCCAATTACAGATACCGTCGCACAAAAAATATCAATGTTCTCAAATGTTGCTCCCCAAAGAGTGTTCTCTATGCACGATAGGGATTCGATTTACACGATCCCAGATGCAATGCGTTCTGAAAAAATTGACCGAGAGATTCTTTCAATTTTGAAGCTTCACGACTGTGTTGATGCAGTTGCTGAAGATAAAGCAAGGATTGGGTGGGGAAATTACATCGATGCTCTAACTGGAAAGCGTACCCATAGCATCACAATAGGAATACTCGGCAAATACACATCCATTCGTGACGCTTATGCTTCAATAGACAAAGCCATCGAACATGCTTCAACACATTTATCTGCGGATGTGAATATCAAGTGGATCGATGTTACAGACTTGAAAAAAGAAACTGCAGGTTCAAAACTTGAAGCTGCAAATTTAGATGCAATTATCGTCCCCGGCGGTTTTGGCGAACGTGGAATTGAAGGCAAACTCGCTGCTGTCAAATGGGCTCGCGAACATGGCATCCCCTTCCTTGGCATCTGCCTTGGTTTTCAAATGGCAGTCGTTGAATTTGCGCAAACAGTTGTTGGTTTAGAAGATGCAAATTCAACAGAGTTCGATGTGAACTGCAAGCATCCAGTGATCGCTGAACTTCCCGATCAAAAAGAAATTGAAGGCCTCGGTGGGACGATGCGTCTTGGCGGCCAAGATGTTGCCATCACTTCAGGAAGTTTTGCCGAGCAATTATTTGGTGCTACACATGTCCGCGAGCGTTTCCGTCATCGGTATGAAGTTGAACCAAAGTACATCGAAGACCTGACAAAGGCAGGGTTAATTTTCAGTGGCCACCACCCTGAACATCAAATCATGCAAGTACTAGAATTGCCCTCCACCATGCACCCCTACTTTGTCGCTGGTCAGTTCCATCCGGAACTCACGAGCAGACCCCTTGCTCCCCAACCCATGTTCATGGGATTAGTTGCTGCTGCAATCGCACACAGAACAGGCGAGAAACAACCTGCAAAAGTTGCTTCTCGTTGGCTTGCTAGCAGTAACCCTGAGACTGTCGTATAATTCACAGCCCCTGTTATTTAGGCGATATAGCTCAGTTGGTTAGAGCGAGGGATTCATAAGCCCTAGGTCGCTGGTTCGAATCCAGCTATCGCCACTACAAAAATCCGGTGGGAAGAGAAGGAGAACGCCCGTCCGAAAGGATGGGCGTTTTCTTGTTTACAATGGTCGCAAATGCAATTCTCGCTCGACACACCATTCTTGCTTGACGGGGCGACTGGCTCTGAACTTGACCGCCTTGGCGTCGATGTTGGCATGCCCCTCTGGTCTGCAAATGCAATTCTTGAAGCCCCCGAAATT
>JABHZL010000023.1 GCA_018656645.1 Phycisphaerae bacterium | reverse complement strand
TAACGATGGGGATGTTGATTTGTATGTGACAAACATTGGAGTTAACGCATTGCTACGAAACGATGGAAATGGGAAGTTTACAGACGTTACAACTTTTTCTGGCACAGAAGACGAGGGATTTTCAGCATGTTCTGCATTTGGCGATCTTGATGGTGATGGCGATTTGGATTTAGTCGTTACGAAATATTTAGACTCCGCGTTGATTACTGATCGAGAGTGCTTGGACGCTCATTCACAACGCACGTATTGCAACCCAACTATTTACGACGCGCCCATGCCAGATACGCTGTTCATCAATAACGGTGACGGTACTTTCACTGATGCAACCGAAAGTTCTGGACTTGCAAGTGTAAAAGGGACTGGGCTGGGTGTGTTCATTTCAGATTTGACCGGGGATGCTCTACCCGATATTTTTATTGCCAACGATGCAATGCCCGACCGGCTCTGGGTGAACCAAGGCGATGGAACGTTCATCGATGAAGCAATGCATAGAAATATTGCAACGGACGATTCCGGCATGGCAAAGGCAGGTATGGGCGCAACGCCAGTTGATTTTGATCAAGATGGCGACTTTGATGTGTTTGTTACGAACATTTACGGTGAGTCCGATTCGTTTTATAAAAACGAGGGAGACTTTTTTCAAGACATAACCAGAAGGACTGGCTTATCTGCTGAAACTCGGGCGTACACACGTTGGGGTATTGCATTTGTTGATTTTAATAACGACGGTTTGCTTGATTTATACGAGACAACTGGTGGTGTTGTATCTGGTCCCAATTCTTACTCTGATGATGATCCGCTTGCCGAACCAAACTTACTGTTTGTACAAGGTGAGAAGGGAAGGTTCTCAAAAGTAATACCACAAGGTGGTACACGGGAACTTCTTATTGGTAGTTCTCATGGAGTTGCTTCTGGAGATATCGATGGTGACGGCGGTATTGACTTAGTGGTTGTAAACAGCAACAAACCAGTGAACATTTTGAAAAATGTGCTTACTGATCGAGGTAATTGGATTGCCTACACTTTGCTCAACAAGCATGGCGCTCCAGCAATTGGAGCAACTATGGAAGTTGTATTAAATAATGGAAGGTCGCTTTTTTCTCAGGTGCAAACTTCCTTAGGGTACGCTTCTGTGCATAGTCCGACATTGCATTTCGGGATTGGGAAACACGCTATTGAAAAGGTAGTCATCACTTGGAAAGGTGGTTCCCAACAAGTATTCGAAAACCCAGACTTAAACAGAATGTACACACTCAAGAATGCCGAATAAGGTACGTACGTATGGCACCAAGATTAGTCATTATTGTTTCAGATGGCCCCTTACTAGTGGGTAAACCAGAACAACTTGCTGGTCGTTCTGCTATCCACATCCCAGTCGCAACTCCGCCGATGCCCCTCGCTGCGATTGCTTCAACTATTGCAACGGGCGTAAATCCGACAGTGCACGGTATTGTGACAGCGGCGACAGTCGATGGCGAAACAAAGCAAGTTCGAAATACGGTCGCAAGCGACCGAAAATTTCAAGCATTTTGGACGAAGAGTGGATTGAACATCGCACTTATCAATTGGCCAGCGACAGAGGGCGATTCGGATGTGTCGAACGTAGATTGCGATGAAGCGTTTGAGAAAGCAAAAAAATTTCAGTGTTCAGATATTGTTGGAATTGTTTTACAAACAAATATACAAGACAAGAGTACCCCCGAAAAAGTACGACTGCAACAAGAGGAACTAGAAGAGTACCTTTCCTCGCTTACAAGTGAAACTCACATTCTTCTTGTGTATAGAAGGACGGATGAAGAGGGCAATATCCTCAAGGCAATTAATACGCTCGTTACAACGCTGCTCGTTGAAGGAAGCGATTACGAATCTTCATCCGCTACATTTATTGAAGTGATTGGTGGAGCAATCTATTTGCTTGCCGGCATACCTTGTCCAGTAGGCGTTAAACTTCCCAAATGGCCTTTCATGGAGAGATTCTCCCAAAATGAAACTCGTTCATTTCCGATCAATCCTAGTAAAGATGAAGCGGATTGGTTTCAAATCTGCAAGGATGTCATCGCTTCGGAAAATAAACAAGGTATTGCTGTTCTAACACAACGATTCGTAACGCTAATGTCGGTTTCCTTTAGAAAACGAAAGTGGAAAGAACTTGCGTTTAGCAGTGAGTGTTTGATACAACTTCGTGGCAATCCTTTAGAATGGTGGCAACAAATTTTGGCATTGCACCAACTTGGAAATCAAGAATCACTTGGAAATGCAATTGAAAAACTTGAAGAACAATTCCCCAAGAAGTTTATTACCTTGATTGCAAGAAGTTTACTTTTGTATGAAGCAAAACCAGATGAAGCTTTCGAGTTGCTTAAGGACATCGACCCAACGAAAATGGCAGTCTTTCACGCACTTGGAACACTTGGAAGAATGTGTTTACGTGTGGGCTTAGAAGAAAAGGGTGTTGAAGCAATTGAACTAGCGATTAAGAGACTAACTGTAATTCCCGCAGATCGTGCACAACTTGCAAATTATTTTGCAAAAAGAGATGAATTTGAAAAAGCCCTAATGACGCTTGGTCGAGTAGGAATTGGTGGCGAAATATCATGGCAGGAACTTCGGCTGTGCACTCTCGTTGCATTGCAACTTACAGATCAAGCAAAACAGGTTGCGAGTAATATTATTAAGATAAAACCAACACACGCTGAAGCAATTAAGGTTCTTGGATGAAAAGAATCGTTTTCATTTTATCTGTTGCGACCTTGATTTTCGTTGGATATGTGTTTGTATTTGGTGGCAAGGGTGAGCCCGCAATTCGCCCGCAGGAAGGCGAAGTGACCGATCCCATACTGTTGCCTGTGATAGAAAAGTTTGCCGATGCAGTCGATGCGAATCCAAGCGCTCCTAAGCCGCGCATGGAACTTGGGATGACGTATGAGGCAGCGACCCTTAACAGACTTGCTGAGCAAACATACAATCAGTACACAAAGCAATTTCCTGAACGCGTCATAGGTTGGTATCGTTTGGCGATTGTACAGCAGAGAATGGGCGAATTAACAAAAGCTATCCAATCACTTAGTGAGGGTGTTAAGTACGCACCTCCTAAAATGGATGCTCCGAATTGGCAACTGGGCCTTTGGCTCATAGATATCGGACGGATTGAAGAAGCGAAGAAATACATTGCAAATGCTGCAGCAATCAAACCGAACTCTTTGCAAGTACAAATTGCAAATGGACGAATTGCGCTTGCTGAAGATAATCCTGAATTTGCAATTGAGATATTGAACAAGCCGAATTTAATTTCTAAAATTCCTGACGGCTATGTATATCAGTTGCTTGGTCGTGCGTATCGAGCGGCTGGTGATGAAGAGAAATCACGAGAAGCGTGGGGACGCGCTGGGCAGTCTAAACCAAAGTGGGGGGATCCATGGACCGCGACAGTAATGAAGTATGGGACGAGTTTGATGGCACTGCGTCAAGAAATTATTCAATTGGTGAATTCGAACAAAATACCTGAAGCAAGAAAGAACATTGCAGAATACTTTTCGCACGAGCCAAAGAACAGAGTTGTTCGCCGGCTTGATGCAATGTGTGATTTGAAACAGGGGAAAGCAGATAAGGCAATTCAAAAATGGGCAATTCTTATTAAGGAAGATTCAAAAGACACAGTTTCGATGCTCCTTCTTGCAAAAGCAAGAATGCAAGTTAAGCAATTACAGACAGAAGAAGAAATTGCAAAAACAAAAGCGGTCTTTGAAGAGATTTTGAAGATTGATCCTATGAATGAACAAGCAACACAGTTGTTACAATCATTTCCAGAATGATGAAATACGCAGTAGCAATTTTTCTTTGTTGTGTTGCAGGGTGTTCTGAGACTTCTGTTCAAGAACAACCCAAACCGTGGTTTGAAAACGAAGCAGAAGAGCGTGGTTTTACTTTTGTGTATGAATCGGGTTTCAATGGAACACCACAATACCCAGAAATTTTTGGTGGCGGGTCGGCTCTTTTGGATGTTGAGGGCGATGGCGATTTGGATATTTATGTGGTACAGGGAGGTTCGATTCATGATCCTACGCAAACAACTTTTACTAATCAACTTTTTATAAACGATGGGAACGGGTATTTTACAAACGCGTCAAAGGGCTCTGGTGCTGAGGACAATGGTTTTGGGATGGGCGCAGCGACGGGTGATTACGACGGGGACGGGGATTTGGATATATATGTGACGAACGTTGGAAGAAATACGTTACTTCGCAACAATAACGATGGCACTTTTACTGATGTGACTGTAGAAGCAAAGATTGGTAACGAACGTTGGGGCTCTAGTTCGGTTTTTTTTGACATGGATAAAGATGGCGATTTGGATTTGTACGTTGCGAATTACATAGATTGGAACGAGGGGTTAGAACGCGAGTGTAAATCACCGTCAGGTATTCTTGATTATTGTCATCCTGATGCGTATGGTGCCCCTTCAAAAGATGTGTTGTATAGAAACAATGGGGATGGAACATTTATAGATGTTTCAGAAGAATCTGGTATCCACGCTGTGTGGGGGAATGGGCTTGGCGTTACAGTTGGAGATGTGAACGATGATGGGCTTTTAGATGTTTTTGTTGCCAATGATGAAATGAACAATCAACTTTGGATGAATCAAGGGGATGGCACATTTATAGATGATGCAATCGTTTCAGGTGTTGCTGTCGATGCTAACGGTGAGCCAAAGGCAGGTATGGGAACGGATTTTGCAGATGTTGACAACGATGGAAATATTGATTTGCTTGTCGTGAACCTTGTTGGTCAGTCTGATTCGATGTTTATGAATCAAGGTGGATGGTTTGAAGATGGCACCCCCGGAAGTGGATTGTCTGCAATATCAAGACCATACACTCGCTTTGGAACTGGGTTTCGAGATTTGAATAATGATGGCATTCTTGATGTGTACATGGCAAATGGCAGAGTATTGATTGCACAAACATCAGAGACAGACGATTATTACGCTGAAGATAACGTGTTGATTCAAGGAGTTGGCGATGGAAAGTTCAAAGAAGTGACTCCAAAAGGCGGTGTTAGCAAACCGCTAATACATACAAGTCGTGGTGCTGCGTATGGTGATGTGAATAACGATGGCGGAATTGATATCGTGGTGGTTAACCGTGATGGGCTAGCGTACTTGTTGGTGAATCAAAATGTTGGCAAAGGCAATTTCGCCATATTAAAAGTATTAGATCGAAATGGAGCGCCCGCTCAAGACGCGACGATGCAATTCAATCTTGGCGGCAAAAGGATTCGGCGCGAAGTTCGAACTTCTGGCGGATATGTTTCAGCGCATGATGCCACGCTTCACATTGGAATGGGCAAGGAACAGGCGGTTTCAGATGTTGAAATCACATGGTCGGATGGCTCAAAACGAGCAATTCCAGATATTTCTGTGGGTGAAATACTAACGATTCGCCAATCTAAGTAACACCTGTTATCCTTCGGGAATGAAATATTTACTATTAATTGTTATGAGTGTATTTGTGCTTAGTTGTGGTCCTCAAAAGACAGAAACTCCATCGTGGCGTGGTTTTAAAAAGGACAAACTCCCAAGTGGTTGGCAAATGAGCGACAAAGGTATCCTGACCCACACCAAGGGTGGCGGTGATATTGTCACCGACAAACAGTACCAAGACTTTATCCTAGAACTCGACTGGAAAATTTCAGAAGGCGGTAATAGCGGCATTTTTTTCCATGTCAGCGAAGATCATGATTACGTGTGGCTTGGTGGTCCTGAAATGCAAGTGCTCGACAATATTGCGCATCAAGATGCGATGAAACCTGAAACAAGTGCTGGTGCTAATTACGCGCTGCACGCACCATGCAAAGATGTGACAAACCCAGTGGGTGAGTGGAACCATGTGAAACTTGTTGTCGATGGTCCCCACGTTGAACATTGGCTCAATGGCACGAAACTTCTTGAATACGAACTTTGGTCTGACGACTGGAAAGCACGAGTGGTATCGAGCAAGTTCAAAGACATGCCAGATTATGGCTTGAATAAATCAGGTCACATTGCCCTTCAAGATCACGGTGACCTCGTTTCC
>JABHZL010000095.1 GCA_018656645.1 Phycisphaerae bacterium | reverse complement strand
TAATTGTGCCAGACCCTGCAATCGTAAAATTACCATTTGCATCAGCGTATTCAGTGCTACCACCAAGCGTTACTTTTGCATAAGGCATACCTGCAGCTGATTCGGGGTCACAGACATCTGCGCCTGAACTCTCTGTTGCCATTCCTGAAACATTTCCGTCTACATGAAGTATTCGATTTTCTTCATGTAGAATCTCGCCTGTTTGTGCATCTACAACTAATTCAAACTTTTTGTAATTATCAATATCCCAGTTCCCGCCGACTGTTGCTTCAAAAACCAAAGCAGCGGTTGGCTCACTATGCTCTTTGTCCGTCCCAGCGAATACCATAAGTTCGGGCGGTGTCACTGTGGCACCGCGTCCAAGATGTGTTGCTGCCGCCATTAAAGCAAGAGCTTCACTCGCTACTAATCGCTTAGGTACTTTATATCCTTTAACATTTCGCAACTCAGTCGTAGCACTAACCGCAGGAAAATCATTTGCATTTCTTACTAAAACCATTAGACGTGAGCGATATACAGGCAGTCCGTCTGCCGTTTGCATGTAGTACACACCTGTAAACTTATGTTGACCTGTTTCTCGGTTGTACATGAGTTCTTGAACTGAATGTCTATCTGGAAATGGGCCTCGTTCAATAAATTGATCCGCATCAACACCAAGACCTGCTGACCACTCGTTTATAAAGTTTTCAGCAGTTTGAATTGGCGATCGTCCTTCTGCAAGGTCTGGCGCGAGTAGTTTGTGAATTCTTCCGTTTCGATCAATCGTCTTGAGACGAGGATGATCTTTTCGGAGTTGTTGCATCTCTACAGATACATAAGAATCTGCTGCAAATGATGCAGCAGAAACAATGACCGACACTACAGCGAAGGTCGAAATACAGTGCTTGAACATGTCTATATGTTTCCTCTCTAGGTTTTAGTGTGGTTCTCCAATTAAAAATCCAGCCCACACAGTGGTTATACTGACAGAAGATAGAGATAAAGCAAGTATCAGATACGATAAACACGTAAATTGTTAAATTAGGCAACCTAAAAAGCTCAATACCTCATCATGATCCCTTCGTACCAATAAAGAGTGAAATGTCCTATCCATTGACAGCCATGTCATCGTTCCGAGTACATTTTCATATAGAACCTACCCCATAAAAAAACGCCCGCTAGTTTTGAAACTAACGGGCGTTTGAAATCGAGTTAATACTTATTACTCAGGACATGCTCCCCATGCATCAACGACTGCGAGCAAATCAGAAACATCCACTGCTCCATCACCGTTGATGTCACCGATACCGCCTGATTGACCCCACAAATCAATCACGATAAGGAGATCTGAGACGCCAACCATGCCATCGCCATTTGCATCGCCAGGACACGGTGTTGTGTCACATGGTTCGCCAGGACCGTCAACTGATAGTTGACCGCTACCTTCACTACTGCTTCCCCAACCACCTACGCGGATGAGATAGTCGTTTCCTTGGCTCACGTTGAATGTTGTTATGGATGAATATCCACCACATCCATCACCATCACCGTTACATGCGATTTGGGTTTTGTTTCCACAGTTGCCTTCGTACACAACGATGTCTGTGTCAAAATCAACAATATCGCAAGTACTTACTGTCATAGAACCGCTACCACATGCAGTGTATGAGAACCAAACATCTGCAGTCATTTCACCAAGGTAAGTTCCACTGCATTGATCCTCGTTGTATGAATCACCGCTGTGGCTCGCTCCAACTGTAGTTAATGAATGTGTGCCATCAATAACTGCTATTGCAGTTGAGCATTCATCATTACCAAGTGGTTCTGGGAAATCAGCCATGTTGTGCATACCGAAACCAGCAAGAATTTCTGCAGAGTGAGGAGTACCGTTAGTCAAATCACCATCATCATCATCAAGTGTGAGCCAGTCATACGTGATTGATGGACTAATACTTTCACCTGAATGAAGCAATATGGAGTTTACAGCGAGTGAAGAAACAATTGAATGCCCAGTTGCTGGGTATGCTGATTCCATTTCGGCAAGGGTGTCCCAGACACAACCAGAAATTAACTGACCACAGTCATGTATTCCACCACTGCAAGGATATTGCTTATTATTGATTGCGTTACGAATTCCATTTGTGCAATCGTTTGAATAAAACCCACGAGCAAGTTGATTATCGCCGGTAATAAGTACTCCCATCACGTCACCCATACCTTCTCCGTATTGGCCTTGTCCACTGCCAGCAACAGCAACCAGATGGTGGCCATATTCGTGGTGCACAACAACAGAAAATGCCGTGTTACTACATCCATTACCAGAGTTATAAAAGTTGATAGATGAATAATCGTAATATGCATTACAAGTTCCACTTACACCAACATTAACAGGGAATGATGTTTGAGAATCAATCGTTGGGAAACTTGGGTTAAATGAAAGTGTAAAGTCACGAACAATATTACTTTGCAAGTAGGCATTTACTTCTGCTCTGTAGTATTGACTTGAATTTGCTGAGTTGTGGAGCACGTTCAAACCGCTTTGGGTAATTGAACTATCTGATCCACTTTGATTATTCACGTTGAACCATTGACCTTCTAGTTTTGAAGTAATGTTTCCCGAACCACCTATTGTAAAATCTCCGTTTGCATCTGCGTATGCGGTCGAACCACCACGAGTAACTTTTGCGTAAGGAAGTCCGGCTGCTGATTCTGTCTCACATACATCCGCCCCAGAACTTTCAGTTGCGACGCCAGATACATTGCCATCAGCGTGAAGGATTCGGTTTGTTTCTTGAAGTATTTCACCTGTTACTGCGTCAACAACAAGTTCTGCTTTTTGATATGCATCACCATCAAAGCTAGAGTCTACTGTTGCTTCAAATACTAGAGCAGCACGTGGTTCATTGTGTTCTTTCGTTGTTCCTGCAAAAACCATGAGTTCTGGATCAGTGATTACAACTGATGAACCAAAACGAATGGCTGCTGACATCAGCGCCAGTGCACTGTTATTCGCAAGCCGAGCTGGGCGTTTAAATCCAGCAACATCGCGAAGGTCAGTTGTTACATTAACAATTGGGTTATTCGCTGTATTTTTGACAAGCGTCATGAGGCGTGAGCCATACACAGGAAGTCCATCAGCAGTTTGCTTAAAGTACACGCCAGTAAATTTGTATTCACCTGTTTCTTGGTTGTACATAATTGGTTGAATATGATGCCCGTCTTCAAATGGACCTTCTGCAATAAAGTCTTTCGCATTCACGCCAAGTGCGTTTGACCATGTTTGAATAAATGATTCAGCAGCAGCTTGAGCAGTGCGTCCAGTTGCAAGTTGTGGACCAACCATCTTCGTAATGTTGTCCCCAACTTCCATTGTTCTAAGTTTTGGGTGATTTTGTCGAAGTTGAGCCATTGATAATTGGCTAGGTGCTGCTGCAAACGCGAAAGGCGTTGCAAAACAAATTGCAGCGACGAGGGGTATTACTTGACGTGGGTTGATCATTCTTGAGCATCCTTCCTAAAGATGTGAAACTATATAAGCAACAAACGGATGTTGCCACGATTAAAGTTTCGTAACACTACTATGCACGGTTCCCTAAAAGAATCCATTGAATCCTCATTATTTCGTTGTATTGTGTAAATTATGAATAAAACATCCATTATTTGCACAACATTGTTGATCCCACCCAATTTCGGTTCGAAATGTTAAAACAGCCCTAGTTCCCAAAAATGACCTTAAATGACCTTAAATGACCTTACAAGATTCGATTGATTTGGAGATTTCAACGAAGATGGGATAATTGATGTAACTGATCTTCTAGAAGTGATACATGCATGGTAAAACCGCCATTCTTTACCAAATACGTGCTATTTTGACCTCGATGGTGATGGCATCGTTGGAATTGAAGATATTCTTAGGTTTATTTCAAATTTTGGATAATTTCTGCAACTCTCCCATCTCTTCTTCGTACATGTGGCTGAGTCTCTATATTTCCAATTCACTATGCTCCCTACCTCCCTTGCAGACAATAGTCTGCAATCTCCAACCCCGATCGTCGCCTTGAGCCACGCGGGGTTGTTTTTTTGTTACCCCTGCAGCAACCACTTCTCCATATACGACCTGTATGATTCAGCATCAAAAAAGTCTCAATAGAATGGAAAATCCATTATGCGAATTACAACGAATCCTGAACAACAAGCAGAAGCGTTTGCGACTCTTGAAAGTAACGAAAGTTTTCAAGAAATAAACGCTATTCTTAAACAAGGTGGTCAAGCGCACGACATGGTTGCGGCTATGGCGACATACCCCCCTATTCTTGAAGCGATGGAAGCACTTGGTAATGCGGTCTATCCGGGTGGTTCACTCCCACGCGAACTTAAAGAACTGATCATCTTGCAATCGTCAATCAACAACCGTTGCCAGTTCTGCACGAATAGTCATATCGATATTGCAAGGGGTCTTGGGATCAGCGATGACCCAGTTGAAATGTTGCAAGACAAAGATAATCTCAAGCCAGAATATGCGTGTGCAATCGATTATCTCAACGCAATTTTTGAGGACTCAAACCAAATTCCCGATTCGATGTTCGACAAACTCCGTGAATATTTCACCGAGCCAGAAATAGTCGAACTCACCTTCTTGGTTGGCTACATAAACATGCTTAACTGGTTCAATAACGCCCTTCAGGTTGAATATCGCGGTGAATTATCGGGG
>JABHZL010000126.1 GCA_018656645.1 Phycisphaerae bacterium | reverse complement strand
TCCGTCAAAAGCGGATGAAGTTGTGGAGTATCACGAACAATTTCAAGAAATAGACATCGTTGTCGGCGGAGATCGGTACGCCAACATCACTTCGTATCTCTCAAACGGTGGGCAAGCGGACTGTTTTGTGATGGACGATGGATTTCAACATCGCCGTCTGCACCGTGATCTTGATATTGTTGTCTTGGATTTTTTGAGAGACGCTTTAGAGGAACGAATGTTACCTGCGGGGTGGTTACGGGAGCCAATTGAAGGGTTGAAACGTGCAGACGCGTTTGTTGTAAGTCATACATCTCACAAAAACCCAGCCTATGCGGAGAGAGTTGCTAGTGTTTCAGGTAAAAAGCCAATTGCATGGACTTCTCACCACTGGACAAAGTTACAAGTACATGCAATTGAGGGTAAAAGGTCAGAGGAACTTGATTGGTTAATGGGAAAAAATGTCGCGGTACGACTTGGAATTGGATATCCAGGACCAGTTGTAGAAGCGCTCGTCCGCTTAGGTGCTAAAATCTCCCTGCAACTTCCAGCAGGAGACCACCAGCCGTTCTCAGATTCTGAAATTGAAATGTTGATTCAAGCTTCAAAAGAAGTTGACGCAGTTGTGATGACTTTAAAAGATTGGGTGAAAGCTCGTGATGTGATTGATCTTACGCAATTGCAATGTCCAATCGTCGTGCCGAATCTTGTATTGGAAATGGTTGATGGAGACAAAGAACTTGAATCACTTCTATTGAGTGTATTTAAGTAAGGATGAATAAATGATTACACAACAAGAATATGCGCTAAGACGAGAGAAAGTATCAAAGGCCCTTGGTGGTTGTGCTGGACTTGTCTTTGCGGGGAAATCAAATGAATCTTTGGAAACAATGTGGCGTCCACATTCACATTTTGAATATTTAACAGGTGTTACAAATGAATCTAATGCAGTTTTGCTATTTGACCCAACACATCCCGTCTCTTCACGAAGAGAAGTTTTATTTCTCTCTTCGCGTGATCCAGAGAAAGAACAGTGGGATGGATTGAGAAAATCCATTGGCAGTGCATTACGCACCGAAACAGGTTTTACAACCGTGTTGAGAACCGGTTCGCTTCCGTTGGTTCTTTCAGACATTGCAACCCGATGTAAAAGTTTTGCAACATTGATGCCAAACGCACTTATTTCTCAAGACGTTTCCGAAGACCTTGTATTGTTTCAAAAAATTTCAAATAGAACGCCGGAATGCGATATTGTTGATATGTCTATGGTAATTCCGTCGCTGCGTAGTGTTAAGTCTGAATCTGAAATACAAACAATCCAAGAAGCAGTGGATATTACTGCTGTTGGATTTGCAAACGCGATGTCGTTTGTGCGAAGTGGCGTGAATGAATTTCAAGTACAAGCCACGCTAGAGCATGGATACGCAATGGCAGGCGGTCGAGGATCCGCCTTCCCCCCAATTGTTGGAGGTGGTCTTAACAGTACAGTTTTGCATTACAAAGAGAACGATCAAGATTTAGTAGACGGCGATCTTGTTTGCATAGATTCGGGCGCTTTTTACAAAGGATACGGCGCAGATATTTCACGAACAATTCCCGTGTCTGGAAAGTTCAATGATCGGCAAAAGGAAATATATGAAATTGTTTTACAGGCGGAAGAAGCGGCGATTGCTGCTATCAAAGAAGGTGTGACCCTTGCTGAGTTGGATGCGATTGCGCGTGCAATTATTGTTAAGGCAGGATATGGAGATTATTTTATTCACAGTATTGGACATCATCTTGGTTTAGAAACACATGATTGTTGTGGATCACCTTCACCTCTTAAAGAAGGCGCTGTGATTACAATTGAACCCGGGATTTACTTGCCAGATGAATCACTAGGTGTTCGAATCGAAGACGATATTGTTGTAAAGAAGGATGGGTATATAAATCTTTCAAAAGCGATTCCCAAGACGGTTGTTGAAATAGAAGAAGCAATGAAATCATAAGCTGTGATGGAAGAGTACGACGAACAACAAGTATCAGAAGCGGCGTGGAAATTTTTACGAAGCAACACTACTGGGACATTGCGTTTCGGAGAGCACCTTCATGATGTTTCCTACGTTTTTGGCAATGATGGATTGATGATTATTACCGCGATGGTGGCGATGCTTCAACCGCAAGACATGGTGATGTATGTTCCAGAGTACGCAGAAGATTGCATGGAAATGCACGTGACACTCGAACAATTCTCAGAAGAAGGCTCCGGTGGAGTGTTTGCAGACCGTTGGCAAATGTATCACGGAGAGCCGCCGGATATTCAGTGGGCGAAGGTTACAATTGATGCAGCGCGTTTTCATGAAATGTTTATAGATGGCGAAGGGTTGCATAAAGAAAACGATTTTGCTTGTGACGAACCCTCCTTATGTAAGAAGTTGAATGGGGATATCCCGAAGCTAATTACAGGATGCAAACGGATTGCAGGAATAGAAGTAGAAGCTCCGGTTGTTGTTGGCGTGGATCCACTTGGTATTGATGTGCGAGCAAGATTTGGGATTGTTCGGCTAGCAGCAGAATTGCCTTTCGCAAAAGCGTCCGACGTAATTACATTTATGAACCAGAATGGTTAGCCCAAAAAATCTGCTGCTGGGCAGCTTGTTTTCGAAACATTTCAGTTCCAGTAATTATCTTGCAACCCTGTTCCGTTGCGCGTTTGAGCAGGGGTGTTTGTTCTGGCATATACACTGTGTCAAAAACTGTTATGGCATCGGTAAGTTGCACATTTGGTGCGAGTGTTTCCAATGGGTCGCCACTTTCATCCGATCCTCCTGCCATTCCGATCGGGGTGCAGTTGATGACAGTGTCAATGTTGTCACATACGTGCGTCCCATGCATACAATCAAAAATGCTAGCAAGTTCCGCTGCTTGCTCCGCTCTTCTTGTCACGACAATTATTTCGGCGTGGAGTGAATTTGCAGCAGCGATCGCTGCGCGTGCAACTCCACCGCCCCCTAATACAAGTATGCGTTTTGAAGATTGCAGTAACATTGCAATCGCTGTTACATCAGTGTTTGTAGCACTTAATTGTGGCGAGGTAGAGATGGTATTTACCGCACCAATATTTTCACTTTCCTCTTCAAAAATCCCCTTTTCTTCTTGCACAAGTTTCAACATGTTTTCTTTGTGTGGAATGGTGACAGAGGAGCCAGCAAAGTCTAGATGTTCATCATGTATTAAAGTGAGCGCTGTCGCCTTGAGATGTTCCCAACCTTTGGGGATTGGAAGTGGCAAATACACTGAATTTGTTCCAGCTGCTGCAAAAGCCGCGTTATGGAAGTAGGGGCTCGCAGAGTGTTCGACGGTGTCTCCAATGACACCATACACTTTCGTTCTAGCATTGATGCTATTAAAGTTGTACTTTGAAAGCAGTTCTGTGGTCGTGGGCTGTCCATCGGCAGTGGCTTCGTGTCCGTCAATTGTTGCAAAAGTGGCAAACCCACCAAATTTAGGAGCAAGGACCCGACTCATTAATCCAAAGGGACCCATGCAGAGTGCAATCATTGGTTGCTGTCTCGCTTGAAGTAATTTGAACGCGTCGAGGTTGTCTCGCAAAGAACGCGCTCGCCACACCATTTTGACGACGCTGATGTTTGGAATGTCTTGCATTGCAGCAGCTTTTTGGAATAAATCACTTGGCCTGCCAACCATGTCATGCCAAGAGAGAATGATGCCGCAATCTCCTAGTGGTAAATCCTCGATGAGCCAAGGTTGTTTGACAAAGAGTTCGTATTCAATGTCAATATATTTTGGTGGTTTTGAGGAAGTGAGTGCGGCATGTAGCATTGCTGTGCGATGCGCATCATCTCCGGAAAAATTTCCCCCTTCCTCGGCTGATCGGACCGTAAATATAGTCGGAAGAGGAGACGCTTCAAGCAATGATGGTACGACGCTGTCTACTTCATCAAACTCGACATCGTCTGCTCTAATTTCAATCATGTCCGCGGCTGTTGCCGCAGATGGTGGTTTGCCGTGTACCGACGCAACGATCAACGTCATGTCGAAGAAATCTTTCGAGCTGCTTCAAGGTAGGCGTTGCATGATGCATGGACCATAGCCATCGTGTCGCCGCTGAATTTTTCTAGAAATGCTGCTGCAATTTCAAAGCCAACTACATTTTCCATCACGACGCTTGCTGCTGGAAGGGCGCAGATATCCGATCGTTCATAATCACTTCGTGCGGGTTTGCCGGTTTTGAGGTCAACACTGTCCATGCCTTGTAGCAGCGTTGCGATGGGTTTCATGGTTCCATGCACAATGATTGGCATACCGTTTGTCATGCCGCCTTCAATGCCACCAGCATGATTTGTTGGTCGGTCGTACCCGAGGTTTGATTGCATGGTATTTTCTTTTGAATACTGAATAGGATCGTGCACTTTTGATCCACAGAGTGAGCCGCAAGTTTTTCCAATGCCAATTTCGACAGCTTTAAATGCTTGAATGCTCATCACTGCGCCAGCGAGCCTAGAGTCAAGTTTGTCTTGCCAAGCAGCGCAACT